>JBGAVB010000152.1:0-6474 GCA_044228345.1 Anaerolineae bacterium
GTAATCGGTGCCGCTGCGTGACTCGCCGCCAATGGCCCAAATGCGCGCGCCGTCCCCCACGACCGCCAGGCGGTCGCGTGCTGTGGGCATAGGCGCCTTGAGAGTCCACACGCCTTGTACCGCGTTGGGATTCACCGCTTCGTTGGCGTTGGCGGCGGGCGCCATGACAGCGCCCAAAAGACAAGCGACGATCAACCACCATCCCCTGGCTCGTTGTCGAATCACAGTGGTACCTCCACAAAGCAATATCTTGGCATGGGAACTTGAGGCGTTCAGTGTAACACACGTTACATCGAACAGCAATTTCGCACAGGTTGCGCTTAAAGGATAGGCAGAAATGACAAACCAGGAAGTAAGATTACTTCCTGTATATCAAAACCCAGGCCCTGTTCAGAGGCCTGGGTTTTGGCTGGCGCGGCGGGCGCTGCAGGCAGGCTGGCGCGGCTATTGGGTCACGGTAAAATCCGCCGTGGCTTTGATCATGCCATCGGGCGTAGAAGCAATCCACGTCAGCGCCGATTCGCTGACGGCCGTCCCGTTGGGCCATGCCGCTGGTACGGTCACACTCACATCAAACGCGCCGAATCCACCGACCACCGTGGCGGCATACACCTGGGCTGCGTCGAACGGCACGGAAGCTGAGGCCAGGTGGATGTTGACCTTTTTGCCCAGGGGCCAATTTTCGCCATGCAGTTTGACGATAGATTGCAGGGCGCCGCTGCTCGGCTGCGCTTGCAGGGTGGGCGTCAGCTTGCTGTCGCTGGGCGGCAGCGTGCTCTTGAGCGACAAATAAACTTCATTGACCCAGGCCAGCAGCGCGTTGATGTCGGCCGTGGTCGCTTTGGCCTGTCCCTGGCCCTTGAAAGTCAGCGTTTGCAGCATGGCATCGGCCTGGGCTGGGTCTTTCATCTGATAGTCAACGGGCGCAAACTGGGCCAGCCAGGTCTGCAATTGCGCCTGTTGGTCGGCGTCAAGGCTTGTGCGCATGGCGCCTTCAGTCTGATTGCCTTTGCAGCTTCTACCCGTAATCGCGCCTGCGCTCGTCATGCTCAAATCATCGCAGAAACCGGCAATGCCGCCTTCTCGATGCCAGGTGAGCACAGTTTCGCTGCGCGGCGCCACCACGGACACCGTCCCATCCTGGTTTGTGCGCACCTCGTGTGTTTCGCCGCCTACGTCAAGCGTCACGCGGAAGCCAGGCACCAATGCTTCCGTACAAGCGGTGCCCGCCTGATAGACCTCCAAACAGCCATCGCGCCAGGTGACCGGCTCGACGGCCACGACCTTCACCTCAGCCGCTGACTTGCCCAGACTGGTTGCCAGTGTCTCTTGCGCCGCTCGCAGCGCAGGGTTCATGGTGGTTGCCACGGCTGGTCGCACGACAGAGCCAGTCATGTTGGTGCGGTATTCATAGGGTTGGCCGCCGGCTTCCAGCATGACCTGATAGCCCGGTACGATGACCTGGGTACACATTTCGCCGGGTTGTTCGAGTTCCAGGCAGCCATTGCGCCACTGCATGGGCTTTACATCGGTGATCGTGATATCGGCCTCTGACACGCCCAATGCGGCGGCCAGGGTTTGCCGCGCCAGCGTCGCCGCCGCGGGCGCGACCCCGCGGTCGGTGGTTGGCGTGGACAGCTGACTGTCAGGCGCAGCCGTAGGCTTCTCGCGCACGGGCGCTTGCGGCGCGCAGGCGCTCAGCATCAGCGCGATCAGCAGGATCACCAGCGCCGCGCGGGCGCCCCGTTCGTTGATTTGCTTCATGACATTCTCTCCCTTCATCCACAAAAAAGTCGAAGCATGTGCGCTGCCGGCGCAGCACGCTTCGATTGACTCTATTATGGCCGCGCACGCGGCAGTACACATCCGATGCGCGCACCATTTTCTCTACGCCAAATAGCGCATTTGTTGATATGAGGGATAAATAGCAATCAACCGCAAGTTGTGTTATGATGCAAGTATCCGTGACGCGAGTTTACCACAAAACAAAAGCAAACTCCAAAAGCACGGCAATTCCAATGACACAGGCTGGGCGTCGGCGGCTATAGTTGGAATATCTCAAGGGGAGTCATCATCGTGCTCAAGAGCGAACTCGTTGCCTATCTGGACGCGTTTCTCCACATTAACGAAGTGAGGGATTATGGTTTGCAGGGGCTGCAGGTGGAAGCCGGCGGCGATGAGGTGAACACCGTGGCCTTTAGCACCGATTCAGCTTGGCCCTGCATTGCCAGCGCTCAGCAGGCCGGCGCGCAGATGTTGATTGTGCACCACGGTCTGTTTTGGGGTCACGAGCAGCTGCTGCGCGGCCCGTTTGGTGCGCGCGTACGCCGTCTGTTCGAGGCAGGTCTTTCGCTCTACGCTGCGCACCTGGCGCTCGATGCCCATCCAGACGTGGGCAACAATGCCGAACTGGCGCGGCTGTTCAACATCACCGTGACGCGCTGGTGGGGCGACGCGAAAGGCACACCAATCGGCGTCCTGGGCGTCGCGCCCGCCGGTTTGACGCTGGCTGCGCTGACGGCCCAAGTCGGTTCTCATTTGAACACGACACCGCGCGTCCAGGGGTTTGGCCCGGCAGAGGTGCAGCAGGTGGCGATCGTTTCTGGTTCCGGCGCGTCCTTCGCCGCTGAAGCCAAAGCCCTGGGCGCCGATACCTTCATCACTGGCGAGACGTCGCATGTGGACTTCTACGCCGCGCAGGACCTTGGTATCAACCTGATCTATGCGGGGCATTATGCCACCGAAACCGTCGGTCTCCAGGCGCTGGCGCGCCACCTGGGCGCGCGCTTCCCCGTGCGCACGGTTTGGCTTGACCACCCCACGGGGTTGTAGCGACGCCGTGCTGCGCCGACAAGACAGCGAGTTTGAGATTTTTGCACGAATCGGCTATAATCGCGATCAGTGGACAGTATGAAATCTACCGGGGAGGCCTGGTATTGGTGTGACAGCGCCCGAAATTGAAGTTTTGTTTGCCAGCGTTGGCCTGGAACGTGCGCCGCAGCCGCGCTTGGCGCCGGTCATCTTCTCGGCTGATTTTCAATTGGTGCGTTGGCGCCTGCTCAACTTACAGCGCCAGTACCAGGTTGACAATGCGGCCGAGTTAGCTGAGAAAGCATGCGCGCAAGCCAATGCACGCGCCGATAAGGCCATGCTCTCTGCCATGTGGAAAGACCTGACCGAGTGGCAAGAACTGGAGCAAAGGGCCGTCGCGCTGTGGCAGCGGCTCTACGCACACTAAACTGTTATGCATGTCGTCATGATATCCAAGGCGGTCGTGGTTGGGGCTTATCAGCGCAAGCTGGAAGAACTTTCGCTGCTGCCTGGTATGCGTCTGACCGTTTTGGCGCCGCCCGGTTGGCGCGACAGCCGCGGTCATATCCGACTGGAGCGGGCGCACGTCAATGGTTACGAGCTGTTGGAAACGCCGCTGGTTTTCAACGGGCATTTCCATATCCATTTTTACCCGCGGCTGGCCTCCCACCTGGCTGCCTTACGCCCCGACCTGATTCACATGGATGAAGAGCCGTGTAATCTGGCAACTTTTCATGCCGTATGGTTGGCGCAGCAGTTCGGCGTGCCAGCCTGTTTCTTCACCTGGCAGAATCTGTATCGCGCCTATCCGCCGCCGTTTCGTTGGTTCGAGCAGTATGTCTTTCGTCACGTGCGCCATGCCCTGGCTGGCAACGCCGAGGCGATTGACATCCTGCGGCGCAAAGGCTACCAGGGACCGGTGACCCTCGCACCGCAGTTTGGGGTGGACCCGCAGATTTTTCGACCGCTGACTCGGCCGCCCTCGCCGCGTTTTGTAATCGGCTATGCCGGCGGCCTGGTGCCAGAAAAAGGCGTTGATCTTCTGCTGCGCGCGGCTGCCGATCTCCCGGACGTGGAAGTGCGCCTGGCCGGCAGCGGTGCGCAGCAGCCTTCTCTGGTCGCGCTGGCGCAGCAGTTGGGTGTACACCCACGCGTCCAGTTCTTGCCTCGGCTCACATCTACTGCGATGCCTGATTTCTATGCACAATTGGACGCCCTGGTGCTGCCTTCACGCACGGCCCCGAACTGGAAAGAGCAATTTGGCCGCGTCCTCATCGAGGCGATGGCCTGCGGCGTGCCGGTGATTGGCGCGGCCAGCGGCGAAATTCCCCAGGTGATTGGCGATGCCGGGCTGGTTTTCCCGGAAGGAGATATCTTGGCCTTACGCGGCTGCCTGCGACGTCTGCAGCAAGACCCTGCGCTGCGGAGCGAATTAGCGCTGCGAGGACGCGCCAGGGTTTTGGCCCATTACACCCAAGCGCGCATTGCCGCCCTGACCTACGGCGTCTACCAGGAGATGCTGGCCCTGGCCGCATCGTCGGCTCCAGGATTGGCGGTTGGCGCTAATTCCTGACCCCCTGCGCGAGCGCAAATCTGTGCCTACGGTTGGCGTCAACTCACTCTTGCTGGCGCTCGATGATACCTACCGCAGTGCAGGCGTTTCCAACTATAACGCGCAGCTCCTTCGTCACCTGCCTGCGGCGGCTCCAGATTTGCGCCTGGTGGCTTTTGCTGGTGATCGCCGCTTCACACCGGCGTCCGGCGTGACCGTGCGGCGCCCGAATTGGTCTACCCGGTCTCCGCTGGCGCGCATTGCCTGGGAGCAGAGCGCGTTGGCGTTGGCAAGTTGGCGCGTAGACCTATTGCACGGCGCGGTCTATGCCAGCCCCCTGCTGGCGGCATGCCCCACTGTCATCACGGTGCACGACCTGACCTTTGTCCATCAGGCGGCTATGCTAAGACCGTTCAATCGAGTCTATTTGCGCCTGATCACACGTCTATCGGCCCGACGCGCGACGCGTGTCATTGCTACGTCGGAGCATACGCGGCGTGAACTGATTGACTGGCTGGCCTTGCCCCCTGGTCGCGTGGTCGCTGTCCCCAACGGCGTGAGCGATGAATTCACACCCGCCGCGCCGGCGGCCGTCGAGGCTTTTCGCCAGCAGCACGGTCTGCCAGCCCGCTTCGTTCTCTTTGTGGGCACCCTGGAACCGCGTAAGAACCTGGTGCGGCTGATCGAAGCCTTTACGCGTGCCCGCACGAGTCTGCGTGACGAGACGTACCTGGTCATTGCAGGCAGCAAAGGTTGGTACTACGAACAGGTTTTTGCGCACGCGGCGTCCCTCGATCAAGGTTCAGCCATCTTGTTTCCGGGCTTTGTCTCCGCCGAGGCGCTGCCCTGGTGGTATCGGGCCGCCACCGTTTTTGTCTATCCATCCCTGTACGAGGGATTTGGTCTGCCGGTATTGGAAGCCATGGCCAGCGGAACAGCCGTCATTACGTCAAACACGTCATCCTTGCCTGAAGTCGTAGGCGACGCCGCGCTCTCGGTGGATCCAACCGATGTGGATGCGTTGGCCGCGGCCCTGGTGCGCCTCTTGAACGATGAGACGCTGCGCAGCCAATTGAGCGCGGCCGGGGTGCGTCAGGCCGCGCAATTTTCCTGGCGGCGCTGCGCAGAGGAAACCGTTGCGGTTTACCGCGAAGCGCTCGGTTTACCCCCCACGTTGGAGCGTCCGGCATGACGCCATCGCTACGCCGCCGCCTCTCCACCATCCTGGTTGTCATGGATATCATCTTGATCAACATTGCGTTTGGCGTGGCTTACTATCTGCGCTATGAGCTGCAGTGGTTTCGCGACCTCGACCCGAGCACCTACCGCAGCTTCGACGCGTATGTGCCTTTTGCCATGCTCCTGACCGTCGTGCTGCTTCTGGCGTATCGCGTGGATGGCGCCTATGACATTCGGCGTGACAGCAGCCTGATCGAAGAAGCGTATCGCATCACTGCGGGCACCGCGACCGCGATCATCATCATGGTGGCGATTTCATTCTTCACGCGGCCTCAGCTCAATTCCCGCCTGATCTACGTCTACACGGGCATTCTCATTCCAGCATTTCTCATTCTCTCCCGCATCGTCTTCCGCACCTGGCTGGCCTATCTGCGCCGCCGCGGCATTGGCGTAGACCGCATTCTGATTGTGGGCGCCGGCGAAGTGGGCCGCATGGTCATGCGTAACGTCGTGGCGCAACCCGAATTGGGCTATGAGATCGTCGGTTTCCTGGACGATGACCCCAGTAAGAGCGCCGCCACCCTGGGCCGCCTGCGCGGGCTGGGCACCATTGACTGCCTGCTCGATGTACTCAAGACCACACCGGTAGATGAGGTCATCGTGGCCCTGCCCTGGCACGCACATCGCAAAATTGTGCAGGTCGTGCAGCAGGTCCAGCAAGCCAACGTGCGCCCCCGCATCGTACCCGACCTGTTTGCGCTCATGCTCGGTCGCGTGCGGCTTGACCAGATCAATGGCATTCCCCTCATCGGCATGCAACCGGCCGCGATTACTGGCATCAACCGCGCGGCCAAGCGTTTGGTTGACGTGACGACCAGCATCGCGGCGATCACTATCACCTCGCCATTCTGGCTCATCGTGCCCATCTTGAT
>JBGAVB010000153.1:0-6418 GCA_044228345.1 Anaerolineae bacterium
TTGGCGATCTGCTGGGGATGCGCCGGGTCAAGATGACAGCCGACTTCGACGACCCCACGGCCGCGCACTGGTATTGGGGCGTGGACGACGGCAAGCCCGGCACGCTCATCACCTATTTCGAGCGCAATCCACGGCAGGTGCGCCGCGCGCGCATGGGCGTGGGGCAGACACACCATTTTGCCCTGGCCGTGCCTGACGAGACCACGCAGCTCGCCTGGCGGGAGAAGATCATGCAGGCCGGTTTCCGCGTTTCGCCGGTCATGGATCGCATCTACTTCAAGAGCATCTACACCAATGACCCTGACGGTCACATCGTCGAACTGGCAACGCTCGGCCCTGGCTTTACCGCGGATGAGGATGCGGCGCAGTTGGGGCGCGCGCTGCGCCTGCCGCCCTGGTTGGAACCGCAGCGGCGAGAAATTGAAGCCAGCCTGCGACCGGTCACCGCGCCGGCCTGGCCCCTGGCCGCGTCAACCTGACGGAGAAAGCGCCCATGAGCATGACTGCAATCCAATGGACTGTACCTGTGACGGCGCGCGTCCCTGGGCCGCATCAGGGGCAGCCCGTTTACGCCCTGGGCGCGCCGTTGAGTCAGGCCACAGCGGCTGTTGTCCTGGTGCACGGCCGCGGCGCGACGGCGCAGGACATCCTCACCCTGGCGCCCGTGTTGGAACACCCCGCGTTTGTCTATGCCGCGCCGCAGGCCGCAGCCTATTCCTGGTATCCCTACAGCTTCCTTTCGCCCATCGCGCGCAATGAGCCGGGCATCACGTCCGGGCTGGCGGCGCTGCGCGATCTGCTGGCCTATCTGGAGACGAACGGCATCCCCGCGGCGCGCACGCTGCTGGTGGGCTTTTCCCAGGGCGCGTGCCTGGCGCTGGAATTTGCCGCCCGCTTTGCGCGGCGCTACGGCGGCGTGGCCGGCCTCAGCGGCGGTCTGATCGGCCCGGACGGGATGTCGCGCGAGGACGTGGGCACGCTGGCCGGTACGCCGGTCTTCCTGGGCTGCAGCGACGTGGACCCGCACATTCCCAAAGCGCGGGTGCTGTACAGCGCCGACGCGCTGACCAGCCTGGGCGCCCAGGTCAGCACACGACTTTATGCGGGCATGGGGCACACAATCAACGAGGACGAAGTCGAGGCGCTGCGCGGCCTGATGGCCGACGCCATCCGCCCATCCCAAAGGTGAAATGCATGGAATTTCCAACACTCTCGTTCACCCCTGCCAGCCTCGGCCCCCGCGACGCCTATCGCCTCCTCATCAGCGTGCTCGTGCCGCGGCCCATCGCGTGGGTGGCGTCGCAGGGTGCGGATGGTTCTGTCAACCTGGCGCCCTTCTCGTTCTTCGGCGGCGTGGGCAACTACCCGCCCACGATCATGGTCGCGATCGGTCAACGCCAGGGGCGGCCGAAAGACACCTTGCGCAACATCCAGGAAACAGGTGAGTTTGTGGTGCACATCGTGGACGAGGCCCTGGCGCCGGCCATGAATGTCACCTCCGGCGAATACGCGTACGAGGTCAACGAATTCGAGCTGGCGCACCTGGCGACTGTGCCTTCACTGGAGGTGCGGCCGCCCCGCCTGGCCGCGGCGCCAGTTGCCCTGGAGTGCAAGGTCAGCCAGTTGGTGCCGGTGGAGGGCACGACCTACACGATGGTGCTGGGTCGGGTGCTGCATTTTCATGTGCGCGCGGGGCTGCTGCGCCCGAACGGCCTGGTGGATGCCGATCTACTGCGCCCGGTCGCCCGCCTGGGCGGCGATGAGTATGCAACCCTGGGCGTCGTCTTCGAGATGCAGCGCCCGCCAGCCTAAACTCAACATGGGCCGAACTTGTTCGGCATTCTCTCAATTGACCGCCGAGGAGCATCACGATGTCTATCTGGTTTACGCCGGCCTCACCGACTGCCCTGAATGCGTTGTCCGCGCGTACGATGTCACAGGCCATTGGTATTGAATTCCTGGAAGTGGGCGATGACTACGTCAAAGCGCGCATGCCCGTGGACGAGCGCACCGTGCAGCCGGCCGGCATCCTGCACGGCGGCGCCAATGTGGCGCTGGCGGAGACGTTGGGCAGCGTGGCCGGCACCCTGTGCATTGACCCGCGCCACAAGATGGTGGTGGGCCTGGAGATCAACGCCAACCACATCCGTTCGCTGCGCAGCGGCTTCGTGATCGGCGTTGCGCGGCCGATACACCTGGGCGGCACGACCCAGATTTGGGACATTCGCATCACCAATGAGCAAGACCAGCTTGTGTGTGTTTCGCGCCTGACGCTGGCCGTGCTCAATCGTGAGCGCGCCAGCAGCGGCGCTTAGCTGGAACGCCGGACGAGTTCGGCCGCCCGAATTCGGGAGTCCGGCGCCTCCTGCAGGCGCCCGGTTGAATTGCCCGCCTTTTCCGTCCGTGTTACAATCGGTCGTACGAAAACTGTAAATTCTCATGGCAGAAGCCTCTCCCGTTCTGTTGAGAAGCGCGCGTGCAACCATGTGTGTGAAAGGATCTTCTTCATGCCGTCCCAATTGAAAATTGCGATGATCGCCTCGGAATGTGTTCCCTATGCCAAGACCGGCGGCCTGGCAGATGTGGCCGGCGCCTTACCGAAGGTCTTGCGGGCGTTGGGGCACGAAGTCATGGTGGTGATACCCAAATACAGCAGCATTGACGAGAAGAAATTCGGTTTGCGCCCCTTTCTCAGCCCCATGGGGGTTTGGATGGGCAATACGCAGGAGTGGTGCAGCGTCTACACGGCCAGTAACGACGGGGTGCCAACTTATTTCATTGACTTCACGCGCTACTTTGATCGCCCTGGACTGTACCATGATGCCGCCTATAACGATTACCTGGACAATCCATACCGCTTTGGCTTTCTGACGCGGGCCGGTTTGCAGTTGTGCGTTGACCTCAACTTCAAACCCGACATCGTGCATGTGCACGACTGGCATACGGCGCTTGCCCCGGCCTTCCTCAAGATTTGGCATTGGAACGACCCGATTCTCGGCGGCGCCGCCAGCGTGTTGACCATCCACAATGTCGCTTACCAGGGAAACTACGACGCCAGTTGTTATGATTACCTGGGGTTGCAGTGGGGCAATTTCACGGGCGATAAATTCGAAGATCATGGCCGCATCAACTTCCTCAAGGGAGGCATTCAGTATGCGGACGTGGTGAACACGGTCAGCCCCACCTATGCACGGGAGACGCGCTCGCCCGAACTGTCGTATGGCATGGCGCCGTTCCTCAACGGCCGCGGCGACAACTATGTCGGCATCCTCAACGGCGTGGACTACAACGAATGGAACCCGGCCGTGGACAAGCTGATTCCTGCGCGCTTTTGGCCGCACGACCTGTCGGGCAAAGCCGCGTGTAAGGCCGAGCTGCAGCGTCAGATGGGCCTGGAAATCAACCCGCATGTGCCCATTGTGGGCGTCGTCAGCCGCCTGGCTGCGCAGAAGGGGCTTGATTTGTTGGCGCAGGTCATCGAGCGCACCGTCTCCTCGATGCAGGTTCAGTTCGCCATTCTCGGTTCAGGCGACCCGGGCCTGGAAGCCTTTTTCCGCTCCGCCGCGGAGCACTATCCCGGCCGCATCGGCGTCTACATCGGCTACAGCAACCCCGTTGCCCATCTGATCGAAGCCGGCGCGGACTTCTTCATCATGCCGTCGCTCTTCGAGCCGTGCGGTCTGAACCAAATCTACTCGCTGAAGTACGGCACGCTGCCCATCGTGCGCGCCACGGGCGGCCTGGATGATACGGTCGAGCAGTATGATGAAGCCACCGGCAATGGCACCGGTTTCAAGTTCATCGAGCCGTCTGCCCATGCCATCTTCTACACCGTCGGCTGGGCCGTCAGCACATACTATGACCGCAAGCATCACCTCAACCAGATGATTCAGAAGGCCATGCAGCAGGATTACTCGTGGGAGAAGAGCGCGCACGCCTACGAAGAGCTGTACGCCAAAGCCATTCGCAACAAACAGGGCGTTTGATTGGATTGAGCCGTGCATTGGCCACGGCGCTGAACTAATGATACCGCAAAGAGGAGGATCCATGGCGCGTCTCATCTCACCACACCGGCAGGGCGACCAGGTTACATTTCTATGGCAGGGCGAAGAAGCGCCGCAGGTCACCGGCGATTGGATCAACTGGGATCTGGTGGACGCGCCAACCCTCGAAGCAGTCAGGCCTGGGCTTTGGGCCTACACCATGACTATCCCAGCCGATGCGTACATGGAGTACAGTTTCTACCTGGGCGGCAAGCACATGCGCGACCCCCTCAACCCGCATACGACTGCCGATGGCTTCGGTCATCGCACCAGTTACTTCTACATGCCAGAGGCCGCGCGCACGCCGTGGATCACGCGCCAGCCCGAGGCGCCAGCCGGAATCGTGACGCGCCACCACGTTGATGCTGGTTTTTTGGCCGTAGGCAAACAGCGGCTGGTCTATCTCTACCAGCCGCCGGTCACGGAACCATGCCCCTTGCTCGTTGTCTTCGATGGGCTGGAGTACCTGCGCCGCGTGCACCTGCCGACGATTGTGGACAGCTTGATCGCGCAGGGCCGCATGCAGCCGGTCGCGCTGGCGCTGCTGGCGCATGGCGGCAAGACGCGCATCAATGAGTATGCCTGCGGCGAGATGACCCTCGATTTCATCCTGCGCCAGGTGCTGCCCCTCGCGCATGCGAATCTTAATCTGCTCGATTCGGAGGCCGCCCCCGGCAGCTTTGGCGCGCTCGGCAGCTCCATGGGCGGCTTGATGGCGCTCTATACCGGGCTGCGCTATCCAGCCATTTTTGGCCGCGTGGTCAGTCAGTCCGGTGCGTTCAATGTCAGCGGCCATCAGACGGTGGTCTGGCCTTTGGTGAGCCTGCAAGAACCGACGCCCACGCGTATCGTGCTGCAAGTGGGTCGTTTTGAGCGGCTGCACCCGGTCAACCTGGCGATGTACGAGCTTTTGCAGGCAAAAGGTTATGCGGCGACCCTGCGCGAGGGCAACTGGAGCCATAACTATCCGGCCTGGCGTGACGCCGTGGCTGATGGACTGATGGCGTTGTACGGCTAGGAAAAGCCCTCATCGGGTTTTGGATTTGGATGCGCGCGGATGACAAAACGCCACGGCACGCGGCGCCCCCATTCATCTGCGCGCACGTTGATGCGCGGCGTTGCTTCGATGTCCGCCGAAGCCACCGGTTGGCCGGGCGCCAGGTAAAGCGGGCCAACCTGGGTCAGATCATGACCATTGAGCGCGCGGTCAATCTGCAACGCCCGGCACAGTTTGCCTGGGCCGTTGGTTTGGCTTTGAGCCTCATGCCGCGTTTGCTGCCCAGGCTGCATGAGTTCGAGCGCGCGCACGAGCACAGCCCCTGGCGTCCCCTCCGCTTCTGTCACTACATTGAAGCAAAAGTACATCCCGTAGATGAAATAGACATACGCGCGTCCAGGCTCGCCGAACATGATGGCGGCGCGGGGCGTGGGGCCGCGCGCGGCATGGCTGGCCCGATCCTCGGCGCCGCCATAGGCTTCGGTTTCCACAATGCGGCCGCACAGGCGCTGACCGTCTGCCAATTCGCGCACCAACAGCTTGCCCAGCAAATCCTGCGCCACCAGCGGCGTGGACCGGGCGTAGAAGGCGCGCGCGAGCGGCGCTTCCGCCTGGCCCCCGGCCGCCGGCAGGAAGATATAGAGCGTTTCACCTGCCCGCATCCGCCGTGTGCTGAGCGCATGCGCAGCCACGATGCGTGAGTCCACAAAAAACTGGTACGGGTTGGCGTGGGAGATGCCGGTCACTGTGTTCAGCGCGGCTTCGAAGCCGGAATAGGCGTTCTGCAGATAGGTCAGCAGATCGTTGACGGTGGGCGGGTTGTCATCATCCGGCCATGCGATCTGCACGCGGCGTTGACCGACAGCCCGCCACAGAGGTTCGCCAAGTTTGATTTGAATGTCCATGGCTGTTACTCATCGAGCCTTAATTGAATTGCGTCCGTTTGCACCATCAGGTAGGGAACCGACTGATGACCCCACTCGTTGTTCTACACGGCCAAGAAAATCAAATCGGCCAGCATAAGATAATGATCGCCAACCGATTGGTTGGCCCGGTCGTGAGGCAGCGTAATGACCATAATAGATGAACAAATCGTCAGGCAACGGACGTACAAAATTCACCCTCGTTTCACCTTGGCGCGCCATAACATGACAGTTGTGATTTCAGGAGGAAGAACATGCCGTGGTTGATCCTGAGTGCTGTCATTGTGCTGTTGGCCTGGACTTTTTTGCCGGGCGATGACGTGGTGCAGGAAACGGACGCCATCCCAGATCGTCACTCCCTGCTGGGTTACGCCTTAACCTGGCTGCGCCGCAACCTTCCATAGCCTCTTGCCTGTTGATTCTACAGAGCGGTTGGCAAACTGCCAAATACGCAG
>JBGAVB010000154.1:0-6412 GCA_044228345.1 Anaerolineae bacterium
AGTGGTGGCGACCAACGCGCTGGAACGGGGCGTGGACATTGGTCAATTGGGCGCGGCCGTGCTGACCGGCTTTCCGGGCACGATTGCCAGCGCCTGGCAGCAGATGGGCCGCGCCGGCCGCCGCCAGGGCGTTGCTGCTTCGATCCTCATTGCCAGCGCGGGCGCCCTGGACCAGTATGTCATCAACCACCCGCGCTACTTCTTTGAAACCAGCCCGGAACGCGCCTACATCAATCCTGACAACCTGGTCATTCTCTTGAATCATTTGCAGTGCGCAGCCTTCGAGCTGCCGTTCGCCAACGATGAAATCTTCGGCCAGGTGGCTTACACGCAGGAACTGCTGGCCTACCTGGCGCAGCAGGGGCGGCTGCATCACAGCGGCGATGCCTGGCATTGGATGAGCCAGGACCAACCGTCGCTCAGCGTCTCGCTGCGCGCGGCTGGCAATGACACCGTGACCATCGTGGTGGCGGCGGATGATGCATCCGCCGACCCTGACGCTGGCGCGTCGGTCATCGGCGTGCTTGACCGTTTCAGCGCGCCGCTGCTGCTGCACGAAGGGGCCATTTATTTGCACGAAGGCAGCAGTTACCTGGTGACGCGGCTGGACTGGCCGGCGGGCAAGGCCCATGTGCAGCCGGCGAGCCTGGAGTATTACACGGAAGCCAGCAGCACGACGACGGTGCTGGTGCAGCGTGAGGAACAGCAGGAACGCATGCCCACCACCCTGCGCTGTCATGGCGACATCACCGTGACCACGAAGCCGACGACCTATCGCAAGGTCAGGCTGTACACGCAGGAAACGCTGGGCGCCGGCGTGATTGATCTGCCTGAGCAGAGCATGGATACGACCGCTTACTGGCTCAGTCTGCCCGAGGAAACGATCGAGGGCCTGCGGGGTCAGGGCCTGTGGTGGGGCGAGCCGATTCTGGACTACGGTCCGAATTGGCAAGAACAGCGGGATCGCGTGCGTGCGCGTGACGGCTACCGCTGCACGGTCTGCGGTGCGGCCGAGGCGCCTGAGCGCCAGCACGATGTGCATCACATCATGCCCTTTCGCACCTTCGGCTACGTGCCTGGCCCGCCGCCGTTAGGCAACCAGGCCTACCTGGAGGCCAACCGCCTGGAGAATCTGACCACCCTCTGCCGGACCTGCCATCGCCGCGTCGAGACGCTGGTGCGCGTGCGCAGCGGCCTGGCTGGCCTGGCCTATGCGCTGGTCAACGTCGCGCCGCTGCACCTCATGTGCGACCCGCGCGATCTGGGCGTGACGTACGACATCAAGAGCCAGCACAACGGGCTGCCGACGATCACGCTGTATGACCGCATCCCCGGCGGCATTGGCTTTGCCGCGCGGCTGTTCGAACTGCACACCGCGCTGCTGCACGCGGCGCGTGACCTGGTCATGGCCTGCGGCTGCCAGGGCGGCTGCCCGGCCTGCGTCGGCCCCAACCAGGAAACTGTAGACAGCACGCTCAGTACACGGCAATTAACGATGGCTTTGTTGGACGCCGTACTACCCTGAAAACCCTGGCTCCCCGGATAGGATATGACTGGCTCACACAAGGACACCAAGACACAAAGAGGCTCTTGCCACCCTGGCGGCTTTGGGTGAGGACTGAACTGAAAGCTCGCCGCGGATGAACACGGATCGCTGCCGTGGCCTGTTTTCATCCAGACGAATTAAGCAGGTTGCATTTCTTCGACCACATTCCAATCCGATACTGTTTCCACGGGGGGCTTGTCATCGCCGTCTTCCCACATCATGGAAAATCCCCATATCGTGGCATCGCCTATCCAAAAATCAGCGGGTGTAAACAACATCTTCGAGTGCGGCGGCGGCTCCGGTCGGGATGGATGATACTCGACATCCCAGCCGAACGCCTCGCCCTGCCAGTATTCGTTTCGCCGGTGAATCTGTTCAGCTAACGCTCTTACGGCATTCAGGTCGGGAATGAGCACGGGAACAAAGGGCCTGAACTCGGGATCAATGGTGATTCTGACTTTAGCGATGGTGCCGCTTATCTTCCTCTTGCCTCCACGCAATAACGATTTCGTTGTATCGCTCGCTGATGATCCGCTCAATTTCGTTAAGTTCATGGCTTTTGAATCCTCCCGTGACGGCGACGCCAATTGGCTCGATCCAGAACTTGGCTAGTTTGTTAGATTTGGCGACGTGAACGTGCATTGGCTCGTCAAGGTCTGCCTCATAGAAAAAGAACCGGTAGCCCTTCTCTCGGAAGACTGTGGGCATGGATTCTCCTTTTGTATCATCCCCGCGCTTATCAGATAACGGCTACGGAATAATCTAAGAAAGCGTAGCATAACGATGAGGGCTTGTCAAGAACCAGCGTATTTGGAACTGCGGCGTCAACCGTGCTATACTGGCGCATACGCAAGGCCAGATCGCACGAATCGCCCTGGCTGCGCCAAGACAGAGAGGTCTTTGCTCATGCACCGCAACGAACACCTGTACGCCGTCATCCTGGCGGGCGGCGGCGGCACCCGCCTGTGGCCCCGCAGCCGCAAGGCCCATCCCAAACAATTCCTTGATTTGACCGGCGATGGCACCATGCTGCAGGAAGCCTATACGCGTATTGCACCGCTTATCCCGGCGGAGCGCGTGCTGGTCATTACAAACGAAAGTTATGTGGATCTGGTTTGTGCGCAGGCGCCAGCCCTGCCGCGGGCGAACATCATTGGCGAACCGACCGGCCGAGGCACGGCGCCCGCGATTGGACTGGCCGCGGCGCTGCTGCGTCAGCGTGACCCCAACGGTATCATGGCGATTCTCACCGCCGATCATCTGATTGGGCGCAAGGAAACCTTTCGCCGCGCCATCGCGACCGCCGCACAGGTGGCTAATACGCCCGGCCGCCTGGTTACCCTGGGCATTACGCCGGCTTACCCCGAAACCGGCTATGGCTATGTGGAGCGAGGACCAGAACTGGTGACGCTCGATGGCATGACCGCGTATCGCGTCCTGCGTTTCACGGAAAAGCCCAACCATGAAACCGCCGCGCGCTTTGTGCAGAGCGGCCATTTTTCTTGGAACAGCGGCATGTTCATCTGGCGTGCAGACAGCATTCTGGACGAGATTGCCCGTCAAATGCCGGAGCTGAGCGCGCAATTGACCGCCATCGCCGCATCCCTCGGCCGATCAGATGAGCAGGCCGCGTTTGCCCAGGTCTGGATGCAGATTCGCAGCGAAACGATTGATTTTGGGGTTATGGAGGGCGCGCGTGATACGGTCGTACTGCCCGTGGACATCGGCTGGAACGATGTCGGCAGTTGGGCCGCGCTGGCGGATGAGCTGCCGGCGAATGAGCAAGGCAACGTGGTGCAAGGCCCTCATATCCTGTTCGACACGCACGACAGCTTCATTTTCAGCGAGCATCGCCTGATTGCGACGATCGGCTTGCACCACATGATCGTCGTTGACACCGCGGACGCCCTGCTCATCTGCCCGCGGGAGCGCGCACAAGAGGTCAAGAAGATCACCGAGTTGCTCAAAGAACGCGGCATGACCGCGTACCTGGAAGGCGCCACGAGCCGCGAGGCATAGACCCTGGGGTCACACCCGAACCGTTCGGGACTCCAAACCCGCTCCCGAACAAGTTCGGGACCGTGCACGATTTAGAAAAAGGAGACACGGCATGGATCGCGCTGTCCCATTTGCCACCAGTGAAGGCATTGAGCTGTATCTACGCACCTACTATTCTCTGCTGCGCAGCAGCGGGGCCATCCGTGTGCGCTCATTAGAAGAAGCGCACATTGGCATGAATTCCAGCCTGCACCTCAGAGCGGCCGAGATGGAGCCAGACATTTCCGCGTTTCTCTACGCCTGGCTGCGCCTGCCGCCAGAAATCGTGCACGTGCGCTATGTCCTGCTCGGCCAATCAGAAGAGGTCTTTGCCCGCCGCGGTTATGGCTCGGTGGAAACCTGGCGCCTGGTGCGCGCGCCGGCGCGGCGACGCCGCATGTTCTATGATGACCATGAAAACCTGGCTTGCTTCATCGCCAGCGTCTCCGACATTGATGACCTGATTCCAATCCTGACCGCTTTCCAAATCGAATGGAACAAAATGCACGTGCGCTTGCGTAACTCGGTGCTGTTGCAGAGCATCAAGCAGCACCACGTGCAAGGCAAGCCGCTGGGCGAAGTGGAGCGAGAGGCGCTGCAAGAGATTCTGGAGATGAGCAGCGAGGATTTGGAGAAACTGGCAAGCACCTGGGGCACTAGCCTGGCCGAACGCCTGGAGCAGATCGGTCAGTATGAGATGAACCTCTTTGTTGATCTGCTGGCTGGCTCGCACACCCACTATCGCAAGGCCGCGCAAGGCTGGTGGCGCACCATCGAGGAGCGCACGGTTGATGCCAGCCAGGGGCATCTCGATGCGGCCATGTTGACCGGACGCCCCGTCTATTTCGTTTCCAGCAATACCCACAGCTTCCCCAACGCCCTGTGCGGCTATGCAAGCCAACATCAGGCTGAGCTCCTGGCCTTTCTGGAGGCGAACAACCCAGAGAACTTGTGGCCCGAAGCGCAAGCTGCCCTGGCCCTTGGCTCTACGGGACGCCTGCAAAACCTGCTCTATTACATCCAGCGCCATTACCTGGGAGAGCCTGGGCAAAGCCAGCGCGTGGCAGAGTATCGGCAGGCGGAGATCGAGTCAGGCGTCAGCACGATCAGCACCCCCGCGTATCTCGATGTGTCAAGCCACCTCATTGAACTGAGCCGGATTGACCCGGCCCGCTGTGATCTGCGCCTACAGATGCCCCACCTTGAGCGGTTGCGGCAGAGCGAAGCGATCATCATCAACATTGACTATCCGTTGGGCATGGCGGCCTACCATATCTTGGCCCAGGTAGCCAGCAACGTGCCGGTGCTGCGCGGCGTCTATTTCATGGGCAAAGCGGCCACCCTCAATGGACGCGTGGGCGATGTGATGATTCCCAACGTGGTGTACGACGAGCACTCGCGCAACACCTTCCTGTTCAAGAACATCTTTACTGCGGCCGATATCGCGCCTTATCTGTTGTTTGGCAGCGTCTTCGACAATCAAAAGTCCATTACTGTACGCGGCACGTTCCTGCAAAACCGTGAGTTCATGGGCATTTTCTACCGTGAAGGCTACACCGACATCGAGATGGAGACCGGGCCTTATTTGAGCGCTGTGTATGAAGACATTTACCCGCAGCGTTATCCCCAAAATGAACTTGTCAACCTGTTCATCAATGCGCCCTACGACATCGGCGTGCTGCATTACGCGTCCGACACGCCGTACAGCCGCCGTCATCAACTGCTCTCCAAGAGCCTCTCCTATTTCGGCGTTGATGCCACCTATGCCACGACCATTGCAATCCTGCGCCGCATTTTCAAGCGCGAGATCGAACTGCTGGGCGAGGAGCAAGACTGATCGTGCAGGATTCTGCCGCGTCCACAGTTGACCTCAGGGCCGCAAGCTCTCCCGCCGCCGCGACCGTCTATCCAGTGGCTGAAGTCGTTGTCAACACGCCGGTCAGCCGCGCTGGCGGTTACCACGCGTCGAGCGACATCTTCAGCTACGAGATTCCACCGCTCTGGCAGGGACAGATCGAGCCAGGGCAGCTGGTGTGGGTGCCGTTCAGCGGCCGGCGCCTGCAGGGCATCGTCGTGGGCCTGGCCGCATCCGCGCCCCCCGGCGTGACCCTGCGCCCGCTGGATGAGCTGGCCGCGGCCGAACCGGTGCTGTCGTCGGCCCACCTGGAGTTGGCGCGCTGGATGAGCCAGCGCTACCTGGCGCCGCTGCGCGAGTGCCTGTTTGTGATGCTGCCGGCTGGCGTCGCCCAGCGCGTGGATGTGGTGCTGGCTCGCCAGGGCGCCGGGCCGCTGCCCGATGACTTGAGCGCCGAGCAGCGCAGCCTGCTGCTGCGCTTGCAGCGCGGCGATGCGGCACAGCGCGTGCTCAAGAAGGAGAATCCGGCCTGGGGACAAAGCCGCGTCCTGCAGCCGCTGTTGCAGCGCGGCCTGCTCACGCGGCGCAACGCGGTGACCTCGCCCACGGTGCGGCCGCAGGTGCAGCCCTGGGTGCGCCTGCTGGCCGACGCGGCGACCATCAACCAGGCCCTGCCGACGTTGGGACGCCGCAGCAAACAGGCCGATGCCCTGGCGATGCTGGCGCGGCAAACACCGCCTGCGCTGACGATGGACGCGCTGCAAAAGCTGGCCGGCTGCGGTGCGGGACCGCTGCAAGCCCTGGCTGCGCGGGGCTGGATCAGCATCGCGCCAGGCCCCGAAGCGGCTGCGCGCTTGGTGACGTTGACTCTGCCGCCCGCGGAGGTCAACGCGCATCTGGTTGGCCTGCGCGGCGGCGAAAAATACCAGCGCGTGCTGGCGGCGCTGCAGGAGGCCGGCGAGCCGTGATGGATC
>JBGAVB010000155.1:0-6397 GCA_044228345.1 Anaerolineae bacterium
GCGATCGCCTGGGCCAGAGAAGAAGAGATTCGGCTGTTCCTGCCAACGCACCCAGACCTCGCTCACCTGGCCGCTGCGGCGGTCCACCACGGTGCGGATGGCGTCGTCACCTAGCCCCTGGCGCAGCAGCTCTTCCTGCAGCAAGGGCAGCTCGATGGCCGCGCGCGGCCCGGTCAACTCGCGCACCTCCACGACCTGACCCGGCAGCACGGGCGTCGTGCGGAAGAAAAAGACCTGACCCGGCTCGCCGGTGCTGGAGCCTAACACCTCATTTTCGTAGGTTTGGGTCTGACTGGCCCACACGGCATTCAGGTAGATACCCCGCACCTGGCTCGGCAGCGGATCTCCGTCGTCTTGCAGGCGGCCGCGCAGCCAGGTGCGCGGCGCGCCGAAGCGCGGCAGACGCGCCTGACTGACCGTCGCCCGTTGATAAGCCTGGGCCAGCGGGGCCTTGAGGACCAGCGTCGTCCCACGCACGGCTGCGACCGTCGCCACTTCCTCTTTGTCGTCCTGCGTGATGGCTACCTGGTCGCCCCGTGCAAAGCGCGCCGCGGCCAGCGCGTCGGTCACCTGGATCGCTGCACCCTGGGCCTGAACCACGTCCGCGGGCGCGCCGGGGCTGGCTGCTAAGGGCGCTGACGGCCACAGCACACTGATCATGCCGGGCAATGCCAACCCCTGGGTCTCATCGGTCACGCTGAGGCGGTTCCAACGGCTGCCGTCCCAGGTTTCCCACACCAGCCGTGGTCCGATTGGCCGCGTAGGGTCTTCGACGATGTCCAGGTAGAGGCTGACCAGGTCGGCGGGCAGGGGCTTGTCAAAGCCGAGATACAGGGCTGGCGTCAGGTCGGTCGTCGGCGTAAAGGGATCAAAGGCAGCCCCGCGGAAACGCACGGCGTCGCTGCGATCCTGCCAGGCGAAATCGTTATGCGTCAGGCAGGCCTGGGGCGCCGCCAGGGGCGAGCGGTAGACGTAGCCCAGGCGCAAGTTGGCCAGCGCCGGGCCAGCCGGCTCCTGGATGGTGACATTGTTGCCGAAGTCGCGTTGGCGGTAGAAGCGCCCCGCCTTGATCACCAGGCGCATCCAAAGCCCCATCTCCCCGTTGACTGTCGTCGGCGCCAGGTCATCCGGCACGGTGCGCGGGGCGGTCAAAAAAGCCAGCGTGTCCGCCTGCAGCCCCGTGATGGTCGCGGTCTCGCGGGTCACCCAGTCGCGACCATTCCAGTATTGCCAGGCAAAGGTCAAATCCTTCGACATGCTCCAGGAATTGCCCGTGGACGAAACCAGGTCAATCCACCACCGCAGCTCGGCGCCGGGCTTGCTGAAGGCCTCCTGGCAGGCGACGTACAAGGCGCTGCCGGCCTGGGCCTGCGGGCCGAAGGGATAGAACGTGCTGCTCACATCCAGCTTGACTCCATCGGCGAAGGCTGCCTCGATGCGGGCGCCGGGGGAGACGACCAGGTTGTACTCCAGCGGCGTCGTCCCGATCGGGATGGGGTCACGCGCCATGGGGAAAGGGAAGCCCAGCACTACCTCCACGGTCTGGTTAGGCGGTACGTGGAGAGGCCCGTACGCGCCGTTGGCCTGGGTATGCCCGCTGTCGCTCTCAGGATGGTTGAAATCGCCGCCAATCGTAAAGACCGTCGCATCAACGGGCTGGCCATCCTCAGCGGTCGCCGTCCCGCGCACGCCAATCTTGCCATTGGGGTCGGGCGGGAGGACGGCGGGATCCAGGGTGCGCACCGTGCGCGTCCAGAGGTCTTTCTGCTGCACCGTGCGCAGGCTGAGGCGGCCGATCTGGGGCAAAACAAGGCCCGCGCCGCGCCGCAAGGGCTGGCTCACGCGGGCGCGGATCCAGTAGCTTTCGATGCCGTTGACGACGCGGCGGGCGCTCGTCGCACAGTCGGCGACCAGGCGCACGACCCCACTGCGCGTGAGACCGGCCGTGCCATCGAAGCTCTGGCCCGCCTGGTCCGTCGCCTGGAAGGCGCCGAAGCCGCGCCACACCTGTCCATCCCAATACTCCCAGGCCAGGTTCAGCGCCGCGGAGGCCGGCACGGCCAGCTCGATCGAGAGCTCGACCGTGGCATGGCCGCTCAGCGCCAGATGCACCTCGTGCGCCAGGTAAAGCTCGTGGGGCAGCGGCTGCAAGGGCGTGAAGAGAGTCACTGGCTGAGCCGCGAGCAGGCTGGCGCTGTGATCGGCATAGCCATCGCGGCCCGGCCACACGCTCACGATTTCGGCCACGCGCGCGGCCGCCAGCGCGATGGCGCGCTCAGTCTCGAAGATCAGCGGATCGCTCTGGCCCGCTACTTGCGCGCCGATGCGCGTGCGGGCCGGGACGTGGGCGTCGCCCAGGCGCGCCACCGGCTGCAAGACGATCGGGGCGCGTGCCGCCTGCGCCGGCAGCAAGGACAATCCCAACATATCGAGAAAAGCCAGCTCGAGTTTCGTCGGCGCCTGGTTCACGCGCTCGACCAGGGCGCGCAGGTGATGCGCGAACGCCTGGAGCAGAGCCTGACCTGACCCACGGTCGGCCGGCGTCCACTCTGGCGTGTAAGCCGGCCGGCGCACGAGCAGGTCGTGCACCAGCGCTTCGATCGTGCGCGCGTCCAGCCCAGGTGTCCCGTTGCTGTTCACGACTGCTTTCCTTCCAGTAAGTAAAATGGATAGACCAGGTTAAAAAACGTATTCGTGGCCCGCACCCGATAGTGGATGTCAATCAGCAGGCGGCCCAGACTGCGCTCGTCCGCCATCGTGACCTCGACGCTGTCAATGCGTGGTTCCCACAACAACAGCGCCTCTTCCACCCGGTGTTTGACCAGGGCCTTGGTCGCCGTGTTGATCGGCTCAAAGACCAGGGCTTTGAGGCCAGCCCCAAAGTCCGGCCGCATGACCCGTTCACCTGGACTCGTGCCCAGGATGACGAGAATCGCCTGGCGAATGTCTTCCTCACGGCTGACCAGCGCGATCTCGCCCTGCTTGTCCACGCGGATGGGGAAGCTCCAGCCGCTGCCTAAGAAATCAGCCACCTGTTGTGCTCCTTACCCAATCATGACGCTCGGACAGCCTGGCGGGGCGATGGTTCCAGGCGGGCCAACGCATTGCGTCATATCGCCGACGCGAGCCGCGGGCCGGCCGCCAATGAACACGCTGAGGCTGCCCAGGGTGATCACGCCGCCGCCATGCGGCTTGACGCCGTCCACCAGCGGGCATACCTGCGAATCGCCGACAAGCGCCGCCGGTTTGCCGCCGATCCAGACGGTTGGGCAGCCGGGCCCAGTGACAAGCCCGCCATGCGTAGTAAAGTCGCCTACGCGCGCCGCCGGTTGGGATGGCATGGTTTGAACCTCTCTTCATCAACCCAGGGGGTTAATCTGCACCTGGGGATGCCCCAGGATGACGATACCCGCTTTGGAAATCACAACGCTGTTCGCGCCAGACTGCAGCGTGATGCCAGCCGGCGAAATCGTGACGATACTGTCGGCGGCCTGTAACAGGATGCTGTTGCCAATGATCTGGATACCCACCGGCGACATCGCCACAGTCTGGTGTGGGCCAGTGGGTGAAGGCGGCACCGGCAGGGCCAGGGGCGGGGTTGGCCCGCTCTGAATTGTCAGAGAGGGCGGCCCGTCCGTGAAAACGATCTGATTACCAGACAGAGTGCGCTCCGCGCGAATCTGCAGCAGCGGCGATGGCAGCGGAGGCGGCGCTTTCAGGCTCCACAGCGCGCCGATGATGTAGGGATGATTGATGTCGCCATGTTCGAAAGCCACCAGGACTTCATCGCCCATGTTCGGCATGAAGTACATGCCATGAAAAGGGCCGGCCGTCGGAACCGCGACGCGCGCCCACGCGCTGAGATCCGTGCCATCGAGCCAGGGGAACTGCACCTGCACGCGCGCCTGCGCGAGAGGGTCAAGCAAATTTACCACGCGACCGGTCACCACGCCGTACTGCGTCTTCGGCTCGCTCTGTTCTTCGTCCAGTTGGTCGGACATGAAGCCCATCGGTGGTCTTGTCACGGAATAATCTCCTTGCGCACCCTGAAGCTGGTGCGGTAGCCGCTGCTGCTGATGGTATGCGTGGCGCTTGTCACGCGATAGTCGCCGCTGAACGAAGGCCCCAGGCCTTCGAGACGGATGATGGCGCCCGCGCGCAGGCGTGGATCGCCGACGGCTTCTCCGCTGCCGGTCAGCCGCGTATTCAGTTTGTTGCGCAGCAGGCGCGCCAGGGCCATCGCGCTCTGCGTAATGTCGGCCGGGTTATCGAGCTTCCGGTTGACCAGGCTCATCACCGGGCCGCCCAGCACGCTCTTGCTGGCGGCCGCCACTGCGCCGGGCAGCACGCGTACGCTCAAGCTCTCGCGGTCAAAGTCCCAGGCGATGGCCAACAGGAAATCGAGCGGGATCAGCGGTATGGTGAATTTGCAGGACACGCCCATCACCTTGCCGATAGTGCTCACGCGCGGGGAAAACGACAAGAGCGATTCGCCCCAGGTCAGGGTCAGCCGCGGGGTGTACTCTTTACCGAGGACACGTGAAAGATACAGGATGTTGCCGTCCACCCAGAAATCAGCATCGTAAGTGTCTGCAATTTCCTTCAGCAGCTGCAGATCGGTCTGCCCGCGCTGCTTACGCCCCGCGCCGCGAAAAATCGCGTTGATGACGGCCGTCGCCGTGGAGGCCGCGCCGACCACGGGATCAACCAGCGGCAGCAGGAGGTTCTCGGCGCTCAGGATGGCCGCCACCAGCCAATCGGGCAGGAGACCGAAGCTGCGGGCAACGCTGCCATCCGCCAGGCGGTGCAGGTAGTCGTGAGCCACCAGGCGCATCACCGGCATGCCGCTGTTCGGAAAGTCAGCCTCGACGCCGGTGATCTCGCCCAGGAACAGATCGGTCAGGCGGCCCGGCGCGTACCCCATCGCCAGGGTCAGGCGATTGTCCAGGTCGAACAGGCCATCGGTTGCCTCTTCCGCGGCCAGCTTCTGCACAACCGCGGCGTTCAGCCCGAAGGCGGCCGACGAGGCATTCTTGATACGCGCCGGCCCGATTTTGAGATCGGTCGGGAAGGGACGGAAACCCAGCCCGCGGATGTGGCGCTGCAGCCAGCGCAGATCCGGGTTGGCCAGCTCGACCTCAACCCGATCGGCGCCCCGCAGACTCTGTTCATCCCCTTCGCCGATCATGGAAGGAACGCCGTCCTCGTAGCGCACGCTGGTAATCGCGCCGCGCAGCGCATCGGGAATCTCGCGGCCGTTGATGGTAATCTTGAAGTCGGGCGCATACTGCGTGTAGGTGGTCATTTACGCCAGGACCTCGCCGGTTTCAGGATCGCGGAAAGGCAGCCGCGGAATCAGGAGCTGCTGTCCGACGCTCAGCGATCGTGGGTCGTCCATGCGATTCAGCAAGGCAATCGGCCGCCACATTGTGGGATCATCGTAAACGGCCGCGGCGATGCTGCTCAGCGTTTCGCCCTGGCTTACCACATAAATCTTACTATAATCGGCTGTCTGAGTCTTGACCTCTTTGCGCTCCAGGCTGGCATTGAGATACTCGTGGAAGCTCACCTGCAGGCGTGCTCGAATCGGCACGCCGTCCGGTCGAAACATGATGAAGCGCTGCGTGACGCGGGCCAACACGCATGAGAAGGAAAGCCCGCCCCACGTGAACAACAGGACCGGCGGCGCGTGCAGGTCGGCGTTGATCTCCATCAGGCCGACAAGCCGGTTGGTGATAATGCGCACGTCATCCCCGGCCTTGGTGCGCAGCGCGCCCTCGTTGTGGGCTTCATAGGTGTCAACAAACAGTTCCATCTCAAGCGTCTTGAGGTTGCCATGCGCAAATTGCAGGATGGGGCCGCCCAGGCCGGGCACCGCGGCCTGCGCGAAGTTGTTTTCGCGGCTCAGGGTGTATTCTTCCGGGTTGAACTGCACCGGAATCCTGTCCGCCGTCGCCGTGTTGATGATCAGCGCCTTGTGCAGCCCGCCCGTTGCGAGCACCTGCAGGGTTTTGCCCAGGCTGGTTGTGAATGGCGGCATGATTACCCTCTCCCCATGCGCTCACGCGCGGCCAGCAAGCGCCTGTCCAACACATCCATCACCTGGTCGGTCAGGCGCTGCACATCCAGCGCTGCCTCCGGGGCACGGGTCTGCCAGCCGACCGGGGTCGGAGGCGGCGCTGACCAGCGGTCGGCGGGCGGTGCGTCGTCAGGCCGCGTGGGCACGGCGATCGGCGAGGTTCGCGCCTGGCTCGCGGCCGGGAGCACGACCGTCGTACGGTGGACGATCAAATCCGGTCGCGGGATGACCGGCGGCCGGGTGCGCTGTGGATCAGTGACCTCGGGTTGACCGACCAGCGCAGGCGCGGGCGCCGCGGCCAGCTCACCCGCTTCCACG
>JBGAVB010000156.1:0-6005 GCA_044228345.1 Anaerolineae bacterium
CTATGGCAACCAGATTGGCCGCCGCGCCCGCTATATCTCCGTCAACCGCAGCCGCGAGGACCTGACCAAGAACCGCCGCCCTGACATCGGCGTGCAGGCCGATCCGGGCGCGTTCCTGCGCCAGTTGTCCGCGCAGCATGTGAACGGCGAACGCTGGGCGCCCTGGCTGGCGCAGCTGCAGGCGCGCGATCGTGAGCGCAATGCGGAGATTGCTGTGCAGGCGCAGGCGCCGTCCGCGGGCGTCAATCCGCTGCACCTCTGCCGCGAGATCAACGCTGCGCTTGGCCCGAACAGCATCATCGTGGCTGACGGCGGCGACTTTGTCGCGACAGCTTCCTACATCGTGCAGCCGCCTGGCCCGTTGACCTGGCTAGACCCTGGCCCGTTCGGCACGCTGGGTGTGGGCGCGGGCTTTGCCCTGGCCGCCAAGCTGTGCCGGCCCGCGGCCGATGTCTGGCTGCTCTATGGCGACGGCGCGGCCGGCTTCAGCCTGATGGAGTTCGACACCCTGGTGCGTCACCACGTACCGGTGCTGGCCGTGGTCGGCAACGACGGCGGCTGGACGCAGATTGCACGCGAGCAGGTGGAAATGCTGCACAGCGACGTCGCGACCGTGTTGGCGCAAACCGACTATCACCGCGTGGTGGAAGGCCTGGGCGCGGTCGGCTTCAAGCTCGACGATCCGGAGCTGGCGGCGGAGACGTTGGCGCAGGCGGTCGCCGCCGTCGTCACGCGCCCGGTCCTGGTCAACGCCATCTTGGGCAAGACCGACTTTCGCAAAGGTTCTATTTCGATGTAAGTGATGTAAGTAATGAGGGCGTGTCAAGGAGGATGCAATGGAACTACAGACCTTCTATGAGATTGTGGGCTACGTGGCCTCGATCGTGGTGGCGATTTCGCTCACGATGCGCTCCGTCTTGCGTTTGCGCATAGTCAACTTGATTGGCGCCGCGGTTTTTTCGATCTACGGCGTCCTGATTCACGCCTACCCGGTGGCTGTGCTCAACGCCCTCATTGTCTTGATTGATCTTTACTACTTGATCGAGATGGCGCGTGCGCGGGCTTACTTTTCCCTGCTGGAGGTCACCGCGGAGTCCAAGTATCTGCCCGCGTTCCTGCGTTTCCATGCCCAGGACATTCAGCGTTTCTTTCCCCATTTTGACTACACGCCCCGCACATCCGATCTGATTCTGTTTGTCCTGCGCGACATGGTGCCGGTCGGTCTCTTCATCGGCCGGGCCGGCGAGCCGGGCGAAATCAATGTGCTGCTGGATTACGTCGCGCCCGGCTATCGGGATCTCAAGCCGGGGCTGTTTCTATACGATCAACATACGCCCCGCTTGCGCGCCCAGGGCATCGCGCGCCTTTGCGCGACCGCGGGCAACGCAGCCCACCGCAGCTATCTGGAGCGCATGGGTTTCATTGCGCAAGGCGACCGCTTCTACCGGTCGTTAGCCTGAGCCAGGCTGCACGACAGCGTTCATCTGCCCCTGGAAAGCAAGATTCTTCATGTTCGAATTAACGTATCGCCCCACCACCGTACGCGCCATCGTGATCGGCGTCGCCGTGCTGGGGCTGCTCTGCTACGTCGCCTGGTCTCTCGGCAGCGTGGTGAAGGTTCTGGGCGCGCCGTTTCTGTTCTTGCCCGATAAGCTCGGCATCATTCGCCAGGTCCATCGCGCGGAGGTCATCTCGTTTCATCTCAACCAGTCCCCCACGACCGTGACCCTGGCGGCCGGCCGTTACGCGGTCTACGTTGCGGACATTGACCTTCTCACCGCCACCGACCTCATCATTGAGGCTGACGGCCCGCCCTGGCTGGCGGTCAAGTCCCTGGACACGGGGCAGCCCCAACCGGTGTCGTTCATCACGCGCGGCATGGCGCTCTATGACACGCCGTTGGCGCCCGGCCGGCCAATCATGAGCTTCGCCGCGCCCGCGGCCGGCCGGTATGAGTTGACGCAGACGCCGCGTCCCGTCCAGGCTGCGCTCGTGCCCGATTACACCAGCGGCCATGAAACGCGCCTGCTGCTGATTTACATCGTGCAGCTGGCCGTCATCCTCGGCGTACCGGCGCTGCTCTACGTTCGCCGTCATCGCGAAGAATGGGAGATGGCCGCTGCGCTGCGCGCACAGCGCCGCGTCGAGGCCGATGCCTTCTGGGGAAGCCAACAGGGACGCAAGCCGAAAGGGTAGCACCACGCTGACCTGAAAATAGGCCGATGACTCATACAAAGACACCAAGACACAAAGAAACTCTTGACTCCTTGGTGGCTTTTTGTGAGGGCAGACCTGAAAATAGTCCTGTCCCGCAATCCGCCGGATTGCGGCGCCACAGAGGCAAGCCGACGGATTGCGCACCATTTTCATCCACGGTTGTGCGCCCCGCGCACGGATACCTGATCTGGCAATGACGGCCGCGGTTTCAACCGCCCGTAGACGCTGACTGATTAGATACGGACAACCAACTTTTCTGGCGCTGCGCGTAGACCTGCGTAAACTCGGCGCCCAGGAAGAAGACCTGCGCGGAGTAGTAAACCCAGAGGAGGAGCGTGACCACGGAGCCGGCCGCGCCGAAGCTGGACGTGATCGCGGCGCGTGACAGGTAAAGGCTGATGACATAACGCCCAACGGCAAACAGCAGCGCGGTGAGGATCGCGCCGGGCCACACCGTACGCCACGGCGCCTTGACCCGCGGCAGCACCTTGAAAATAACGCCGAACAGTAGAGCAGTCAGCGCCACGGTCGCTGCCTGGTTGAGCCATTGGCTCAAGACGAGGGTGCTGGGCGCGATGGTGGCCACTATGCGATCAAGTCCGGCCAACGCGCTGGTGATGACGAGCGAAGCAATCAGCAGCCCGCCCAGTCCAAGCACCAGGGCCATGGCAAACAGGCGGTTGATCATCAGGTCGAGCAGGCCGCGGTTGGGCGCGGCCGACGTCTCCCAACTCAGGTTGAGCGCGGCCTGCAGCTCCGCAAACAGGCCGGATGCGCCGAGGATGAGCGTGATGACGCCAAAGATCGTCGCCGCGCGGTTGGCGCGAGGTTCACTCGCGTTCAAAATCAGGGCTTGGATCAGACTGGCGCTTTCATGACCGATCAGACCTTCGATCTGCGCAACGATTTGGCCCTGCGCGGCCTGCGTTCCCAGCGCCAGCCCGGCCACGCCAATCGCAATCACCAGCAAGGGCGCGGCAGCAAAAACCGTGTAGTAAGCCAGGGCCGCGGCCATGCGGCTGCAGTGATGCCGGCTCCACGCCGCAAAGGTCGCCTTGAGCAGCTGCCCAACTTCGTGGATGATCTGCCGCATGTTCCTTTTCCTCCTGTCGCTTCCTCTTCTTCTCGCCGCTCAATCCAATCTCCGATCTCCGATCTTCAATCTTCCTTCAATCTTCAATCTTCAATCTTCAATCTCCAATCTTCAATCTCCACCCTACCACGTCGCCGCGCCCCAGCCCCACAGCAAACGACCAGCCAGAAACAGCGCAAAGAGCACGCTGATAAGCACGCTGATGGCCGTATCCATCGGAGTGAAGTGAATGTCGCGCCAAACGCTGCGCGGCGTCGGCGCGCCGAACCCGCGTGCCGCCAGCGCCAGGCCCACATCGTTGCTCAAGCGCAGCGCGGCGATGATGACCGCCACCAGCACCGGCCGGTAAGCCGACAGCCGCGCCAGCAACCCCTGGCGCTCTGGCGTCCAGCCGCGGGCCTGCTGCGCTTCGACGATGCTGACCCACAGGCCGTAGGTAGTGGGCAGATAACGCAGCGCCAGGCTGAAAGTCAGCCCATACTCGAACGGCAGCCCTAGCCGCACCAATCCGCGCACGAGCGTCTGCGCCTCGGTGACGAAAAGCAGGAGCGACGCGGCAAAGGCCATGACATTCGCGCGCAGCGCAAAGCTGATCCCGTCCAGCACACCGCCGCTGGTGATGACGAGCGGCCCCAGGCGCAGCAGCACAGCGCCGCCGCCGCTGGCGAAGATTGGCTGCAGCAGCAGGATGAAAAGCGTGAGCGGCGCCATGCGCGCCCACAGCCAGCGCAAGGCGGCCCACGGCACCCCGGCCCCACGCAGCAGCAGGTGCGTGAGCAGCAGCAGGCCGGCCAGCAGCGCCAGGTGTTTGAGCAGCAGCGCCATCCCCAGCAGCACGCCGACGAGCAGCAGCTTCGTGCGTGGGTCGAGCCGGTGCAGCCACGAATCTCCCGGCACATACAGATCAAAGCGCATCGGGTTGCTCCGCGGCGGCCGCCAGGCCGGCCTGAGAGAGCAGGGCGTGCTCTCTGAGGACAACGTCCGGCGAACCCTCGGCTGCGAACCGGCCGTTCTGCAGCACCAGCACGCGCTGCGCATGGCCAGCCACCAGCGCCAGGTCGTGCGTCACCAGCACCAGCGTGACCCCCTGCGCATGGCGTTCGTGTAGCCAGGCGAGCAGGCCCGCGCGGGCCTCGGCATCCAGGCCAACGGTCGGCTCGTCGAGCACGAGAATGGGTGTCTCCAGCGCGGCCACGGCCGCCAGGGTGACGCGTCGGCGCTGCGTAAAGCTGAGCACGGCCGGCGGCTGCGAGGCCAGTTCGGTCAGATCGAAGCGCGCAAGCGCCTGCGCAACCCGCCGGCTGACCACGTCTGGCGGCAGACCCAGGTTGCGCGGGCCAAACGCAATCTCGTCCGTCACCGTCGCGCTGAAAATTTGGCGCTCCGGGTTTTGAAACAGAAAGCCGACCTGGCGCGCCAACGCGCCCACGCTCTGCCGCGCGCTGTCCTGACCCTGAATCAGCAGGCGGCCACGCGATGGGCGCAGCAGGCCGATCAGGTGTTTGGCCAGGGTCGTCTTGCCAGAGCCGTTGGCGCCCACCAGAGCCACGAACTCACCGGCGGCAATGGTCAGGTCGAGGTCTTGCAGCACCGGTTGGCCGGAATCATAGGCGAAGCTGAGATGCTCCAGGGCAATCGCTGCGGCCTCGGCATGCGGCGAAGTGGGCGCGCTGGGCGGTTGCGCGTCCGCATCGTGCGCCGGCATCGCTGCATGATCAGCGCCGGCCAGCGCCTCGCGGGCATTGGACGCCGGGCGGATAGAAACCAGCCGTCCGCGGTGCAGCGTCGCCACACGGTCGGCGAACCAGGTGACGGCGGGGTCATCGGCTTCGGCCACCACGACCGTGATGTGACGTTGTTCCCGCAGCTGCTGCAGCGTGGTCAGCACCTCGCGGCGGCCCTGCGGATCGAGACCGCCGAGTGGGGCATCGAGCACCAGCAGCGATGGCTGCATCGCCAGGACGGCTGCCAGGGCCAGGCGTCGCTGCTGCCCGCCGGAGAGGCGTTCGGGCGACTGCGCACGCAGGTCGTCCAGGTCAAAGGTGTGCAAAGCCCAGGCGAGACGTTCGGCGATGACGGCGCGGGGCAGACCCAATGCCTCCAGCCCCCATACGATTTCGGTTTCGACGCTGGGATTGAAGAGCTGGCTTTCGGGGTTCTGAAAGGTCAAGCCCACGACCCCCACCAGGTCCGAAGGCGGGTGCTGGCGGGTGTCTTTGCCGCCGATCAACACCTGCCCTTGAAAGCGGCCGCCGGTCAGGTGCGGCGCCAGGCCGACGAGCGCCCGGCAGAGGGTGGTCTTGCCGCTGGCGTTGGCGCCGAACAGGGCCAGCCACTCGCCGGCGCGGATTTCCAGGTCAATCCCATCGAGCGCCCAGCCGCTGAGGCCAGGATAGGCGTAGCGCAAGCCGGTGATGCGCACCTCGTGGGCTTCATTCATGGCAGCCCCGGTCGGCGATCGGCCAGGAAATTCATCTTATTCGGACCAATGCCCGGCGGCGCGCCACTGCGCCAGCGGTGGATACGCGCGCAGCACCGCGCTGAAGAGGGGAATGCCAACCACGCCGCCGCTCAGCGCCTGCAAGATATTCGGGAGGACGCCAGAAATAGCCTGGCCCACGCCGGTGAGCAGAATGCCCGCCAGGAAATAACCGGCAATGACGATCAAACCGCCGCAGATGACGGCCAGGAGTTG
>JBGAVB010000156.1:6015-6383 GCA_044228345.1 Anaerolineae bacterium
GCGCTGCGGGATCAGGCCGGCCACAACGCCTTGACTGCCGTGGATCAGCAGGGAGCAGACAGCCCACTGTGCGTAACCGGTGGTGGCGTCCACCAGGGCGGTGCCCAGACCGCCGGCCACGGCCGCGACCCAGGGGCCAAACGCAAACGCGGCGAAGTAGATCGCGGCGTCGCCCAGGTGGACAAATCCTTGTGATCCAATGGGAATCTGGACCAGGCGCGTCAAGACATAGACGACGGCAATCATGACTGCGGTGAGGGAAGCCGCGCGTGGATCGAGAGACTGTCGTTTCATCGTTGTACCTCATGCGAACGTGTCGTTTCGGGCTGCTATTATACGCTGGATTACGCTTTTGTTAAGTTTACAAC
>JBGAVB010000157.1:0-6380 GCA_044228345.1 Anaerolineae bacterium
TCTTGCCTTCGGTCGAGATGCGATACAACTGCACCCTGCCTGCCTTCAAGATAAAGAGCACCTCGCCCGTTTCTTCAGGGCGATAGAACACTTTGCCCTTCTGAACCTGGCTGATGGTGGTGATGCGATCAATCTCTTGAATTTCGCGGGGGGAGAGATCTTGAAAAATCTCGATTTCTGACAGGTAGCCAATTTTGTCGCGCGGTGCAGACATTTATTCTTCCGCCGGGGGTTCAAGGTCAAGCTGAACGATAGGCAGCATTATACTCAACTCTGTCTCACAATGCAAACAACTGCCATCAACGATGAAGACGCCTCAATCCAAGACCGGGCCGATCGTTGATCTGTTTTATTGGCGTTATGGGGGCAACGGAGTAGAATAGCCGCCGATAGAACCATCAACCTGGTTTTTCAACCATGCTCAGTTGATCAGCACACCGTAGAGAGTAGAACGCCAGCGATGACGAAACGATTCAGCCAGGCGGCGCCGATCTTGGCAGCCCTGTATCTGCTCACCGCGTGCGCCCTTGCGGCCATGCCGGATATGACGCCGACCGCCAATCCGCCGCCTGTTCCCTCCATCACGCCAACCGCGGAACACAGGCCGCCGTTTATTCCCCATCCACTCGCCAATTTTGCCGATTGCACCGCCTGCCACAACCCGCGCAGCTCGGTTCCTATCCCGGCCAATCACGCGCTCTACACGCGCGAGGAATGTCTGAAGTGCCATATGAGCAACTGGGCGCCGACGCCAGGGCCTACGCCGACGTCACAGCCGATGGCGCATCCGCTGGAAGGACGCAAGGCTTGTTCGCTCTGCCACGCGCCGGGCCGTCTTGAACTGCCCGCGGATCACCGCGACTATCCCGACGAAAAGTGCACCGAGTGCCACAAGGAGCCGTGAACCAGGGTGGATGGCGGCTCAGTGTTTGAAATCAACGAAGCTGTAACCGACGCCGCGCTCGTTCATGATGTAACGTGGATGCCCTGGGTCTGGCTCGATTTTCTGGCGCAGATAGGTGATGTAGACGCGCAGCAGTTGATGCTCGTCGCGATACTCTGGCCCCCAGACACGCGCCATGAGCAGCTCGCGCGGCACAATGCGCCCTGCATTTTGCACCAGGTGGTAGAGCAGCCTGTATTCCGTGGGGCGCAGCTTGATGCGCGCGCCATTGACCACCACCTCGCGGCGCTCGAAGTCAATGCTCAAGCCATCATCCACGCGGATCAACTCCTGCGTTGAGCCGCTGCGCTCTTCGGTGCGGCGCAGAACGGCCCGGATGCGGCTGACCAGTTCTTGCGGATTGAATGGCTTGGTGATGTAGTCATCGGCCCCCAGGTCAAGCCCCTGGATGCGGTCGCTCACCTCGGCCTTGACCGTGACCATGATCACCGGCACCGACGAAATCTCGCGCAGCAGGCGCAGCGTCTCGAAGCCGTCCATCTGCGGCATGGCAACATCCATGACCACCAGGTTGGGCAGATCCTCACGCACGCGATCGAGCGCGGCGAAGCCGTCCGCGGCCTCGATCACCTCGAAACCCTACAACTCCAGGTTCATCCGCTCCAGGCGGCGGATGCGCGCCTCGTCATCAACAATCAGAATACGCAGCTTCTCACTGCTGGTTCCCGTCATGGTTGACCGTCCTGGCCTCGCCCCTTAGCGCTCAGTGTAGATCGGCAGCGTGATGAAAAACGTGCTGCCTTTGCCCGGCTCGCTGCGCACCCAAATGCGCCCATTGTGGGCCTCGATAATGGCCTTGCACAGAAAAAGCCCTAGCCCAGCCCCCTGCGTTTTACGCCGCAGGCTTGAATCAACCCGGTAGAAACGCTCGAACAGGCGCTCCTGCTCCGCCGCCGGAATTCCAATCCCTTGATCGGCCACATAGACCGTCAGCATCTGCCGCTGCGCGTCTGGCCAGCCGCCGATGCGGATCACGCCGCCGTCGGGTGAATACTTGATCGCGTTGCTGATGAGGTTATTCAACACCTGCCGCACGCGCTCTGGGTCTGCCAGGGCCGGTGGAAACGACGCCGGGAAATCAAGCTCAAAGGTGTGCTGTGCAGACTGCAGCTTGAAGCCTTCCACGAGGCGGCCCGCCAGACCCGGCAGGTCCACGTCGGCCAATTCCATGCGTAGAATTCCCGCCTGGATGCGGGAAGCGTCCAGCAGATTATCCACCAACGCGTTCAAGCGATCGGCCTCTTCTTCGATCACCGTCAGGCTGTCACGCAGCGTGGCGGCATCCCACTGCGCATCTGTGCGCCGCAGCGTGCTGGCGTAGCCCTTGATCAGCGAAACCGGCGTCTTCAGCTCGTGCGTAATGACAGACACGAAGGTGTTCTTCATCTCCTCGGCTTCACGAAAACGCGTAATGTCCACAACGTTGACGATGATCTGCTGCAGCGCGCCGGCTTCGTCGAAGAGCGGCGTATAGGTCACGCCCACGGTTATGCGAGACCCGCTGGGGCGCACCAGGTCGCCCTCGGCGGTCAGGGAGCCGCGGCCGGCCAGATCCAGCCCGGCGCCCACGTCCTGGCACAGGTCCGCGCCCTTGACATTTTCCAAAGCCAGAACCTGGTAGCACGGCAGCCCCAGCGCGGCTTCAGGCGACCAGCCGGTCATGGCTGCCAGCGTGCGGTTGATCACCTCAATCCTACGCTCCGGCGTCAAGATCATGACGCCGTCTGCGCTGTTTTGAATGATGGTGTCCAACCGCCGTCGCTCGTCGTTGACCGCCTGATAGAGCCGGGCATTGCGCACCGCAATCGCGGCCTGGTCGGCGAAATCTTGCAAAACCTGGCGGTCGTTGGCGGAAAAAGCCGCGCTGCCGCTGCGGAAGATGTAGATCAAGCCGAGTAAATCCTGGTTGACCTGCAGAGGCAAGGCCACGACCTGGCGCAGGATCAAGCCGGTCGCCGAAGAAACCACGTGCAATTTCAGCGTGAGGTCAGGGATGGTCAGCGCCCGCTCCAGTGGATTAGCCGAGCGGCGAATATCGGTCAGCAGCGGGGCAAAGAGCGGCAACAGGCGGCTGGTGATGCCGTAATACGCCTCGATGCGGAAGCTGTCCGCGGGTTGGCTGAGCGCGATCAAACCGACTTCGCCCTGAACCATTTCCGCGGCCGCGCTCAACGTCAAGCGCAGCAGCGACGGTAAATCGAGGTTCGACGTCATGGCGCGGGCAATCTTGAGCAAGTAGCTGCGCTGGCGCAGCTCATAGGTCGTCAGCATGATCTCATCTTAGCAAAGCGCCGCGCAAATGTCAAAGCAAATAAGTCAACGCCATTTGCCTTTTGGGTCATCATCGGCTACAATCACCGCGTCGCACGGGCGGCGTATTTTTTTGACAAATTCTGATGCATCACACGTCATGCCAAAGCGGGGCTTACGTTACGTAGCCGATCTTCTTCTGCGTTACGAGGGCGTCGTCTTGTTGGCGGCCGCACCGTTCCTGCTCTTTCCCAATTTTATCACGCCAGTAGCCCTTGCCTTGTTGGGCTTGCCCTGGCTGGCGCGCTGGCAGCGCCGCGGCGCCTTGACGCGCCGCACGCCGCTTGACTGGCCGTTGGCCCTGTTCGCGATCATGGCGCTTGTGGGCGCCTGGCAGGCCGTTGATCCGGCCTTGGCCGCGCCGAAGCTGCTCGGCATTCTGCTCAGCCTGGCGGCTTTCTATGCCGTCGTCAACTCGACGCAGCGGACGCGTCACGTCTGGCTGTGGGTCGCCGCGCTCGTGCTGATGGGCTTTGGCCTGGCCTTGCTCGGCGCGCTGGGCGCGGACTGGTTCGAGGGCAAAATTTTCAACCTGGGCGGGCTTTATCGCCATTTCCCTCGCCTGCCGGAAGCGCTGCGCCAGCGTTTGCAGGGCGGCGATTTTCATCCCAACGAAATCGCCGGCATGATTACCCTTTTCTTGCCGCTCACGGTGGCCCTGTGGTGGGGCGCGTGGCGACGCAGCGCAGATCCGGCCTGGCCGGCGTGGGCGCTGCCCTGGCAGCGAGCGGCGCTGACGGTTATCGTTGTCACGCAGGGCGTCGTTCTCCTGCTGACGCAGTCACGCAGCGCCATGCTGGGTCTTCTGCTGGCAGCCGGCGTTGTGGCCCTGATTTGGCAATGGCGCCTGGCCGCGCTGCTGCCTGTGGCGGGCGCGGGCGCTTACTGGCTCCTGCGCAGCGAAGGCCATTGGCTTTGGGCCTTGCCAGGCGCGGATCCGGCCAATTTGGTGGGCAGGATGGACATCTGGCGGCGGGGCTTGCTGGCCGTGGCTGATTTTCCCCTCACCGACATTGGCCTGGGAACGTTTCGCCGTCTCGCCATCGCGTACGCGCCCTTTTTTGACATTGATCCCGTTTTGGCCGATGTGGGCCATGCCCACAATATCTTTTTGCAGACAGCCCTGGATGTGGGCATCCCTGGCCTGATTGCGTATGTCGCTGTGCTCTTGCTGGCGGGCGGCATCGGCTGGCGGCTTTACCAACAGGCGACCGCGCCAACCACCCGCTTGCTGAGCGGCGGGCTGTTGACGAGCTTGCTGGCCTTTCACCTGTTTTGTCTGACCGACGCGGTGGCGCCGGGAGCCAAACCGATCTTCACCCTGTGGATTTTCCTGGGGTTGATCATCGCCCTGGGCCAGGCCCGTGTGATCGAGGAATTGCAGCAAAGGACTTGAGAACCTGACGCATGAATTCGAGATTCAATCTGGGCAGCTTTTGCCTGGTAATTCTGGCTTTGACGCTCGCTGCGTGCAGCGGGCCAGCGCCCACGGCGACCGTCGCGCCCACCCCAACGAGCATCACTCCTCCCACAACGCCGCCGCCGCCAGCGACGGTCGCACCGCCAACGGACGCGCCTGCATCAGCAACCAACACACCCGTAGCCCTGGCAACTCCCCTGACTTCATCGTCGCCGGCCAGGCGCCTACTGATCCCCGCCCTGGCGCTGGATGTACCGGTGATCGAGGTGGGTTGGCATGTCGTGACCGACGCCAACGGTGCGCGCACGACGGAATGGGACATTGCGGAAAATGCCGCGGGCCATCACATCAACAGCGCTGCGCCAGGCACGGCCGGCAACGTCGTGATTTCGGGCCACAACAATATCAAAGGCAAGGTATTCGAAGCGATCAGCCTGGATGTGGACCGGCCAACGCCGCGCCTGACGCCTGGCAGCGACATTGAACTGCAGAGGGCTGACGGCCGGCGGCTCATTTATCGCGTGCAGCGTGTAGACTTGACGCCTGAAACAGGCGCCCCGTTGGAGCAGCGTTTGGCCAATGCCCGCTATTTGGAACAAACGCCTGACGCCACGTTGACGCTGATTACGTGCTGGCCTTCATTTGGCAACACTCACCGCGTGATTGTGATTGCCAAGCTGGCGCAAGTTTTCTAGTCCGTTTTCAAGTCATATTTTGGTTCTGAGATAGAGGTTTTCGATGGAATTACGTCAATATGGGGCCATTCTTCGGCGCTGGCTCTGGTTCGTCCTGTTGGGAACGCTGCTGGTTGGCGGCGTCACCTATGCGGTTAGTCGGAACACCACCCCCGTCTACCGGGCAACCGCCACGATCTTCGTGGATCAGGCTTCCAGCGTCAACGAGAGCGTTTATGGCACGATCATTGCCAGCGAGCGTCAGGCCCAAACCTTCGCCCAGTTGATGCTGACGCGACCGGTGTTGGATGCGGTGACCGCGCGACTTGGCCTCACCGAACTGAAATCTGACATCAGCGTGCAGCCTATCCAGGATACGCAGCTCATTCGCGTGGACGCGGAAGACACCGACAAAGAACTGGCAACCCAAATTGCCAACACGATTCCCGAGGTCTTTATCGAGCAGCACACCGAACGCCAGCTTCAGAGATTCAAGGGTTCCCGTGAAAGTCTGGACAAGGAAATTCGCACCCTTTCCACGAACATCTCGCAGGTGCAGGCAAAATTACTGAATTGGAAGCCATCCAGAACCGCACGGGCGCGCAGGAAGCCGATCTTTCTCGCTTCCAAGACAGCCTTCAGCAGTATCGCAACAGTTATGCGAACCTGGTCAAGAGCTTCGAAGACCTGCGCCTCAATGAAGCCCGCGCCACGGACACGGTTTCCATCGTCGAACCGGCCGAAGTGCCCAAGAAACCGATCCGGCCGCGCGTCCTCTTGAACTCGCTGCTTGGCCTGCTGGTCGGCATGGTGCTGGCAACCGGCGGCGTTCTGCTGATCGAATACCTGGATGACACCCTCAAGAACCCGGACGATGTGGTCAATGCGCTCAAGCTCTCGACCCTGGGCGCGATTCCGCGCACGCGTCAAGATAACGCCGATTCCGATGCAGATCGTCAATTGGTAACCTTCGTGAATCCGAAATCGCCTATCTCCGAGGCGTATCGCATCT
>JBGAVB010000158.1:0-5977 GCA_044228345.1 Anaerolineae bacterium
AGCCGCGTCGTCCTTGAGTTCAATGAAGCCTTCAACCGTCATGATGTCGCAGGTATGATGCGGCTGATGAGCGACGATTGTGTTTTCGAAAACACGAACCCAGCCCCCGACGGGGCCGTCTACGCGGGGAAGGAAGTGGTTACTCAGTTTTGGCACGACTTCTTCCGCGAGTCGCCCCAGGCCCACATCGAAATCGAGGAGATTCTGGGCTTTGGTGATCGGTGCATCATGCGCTGGAGATACGGCTGGGTAGATGCGACCGGGAAGAAGGGCCATGTCCGAGGAGTTGATATCTTCCGAGTGAAGAACGGTTCCATCTGCGAGAAGTTGTCCTACGTCAAGGGATAACATAATTTTCAATTCATAGGTGTCACCATGTCCCACATCACAATGGCCCAATTCTGCGATCGCTTCCCGGCGTTGATCCTCGACGGCCGGGGTCTACCCAAGAAAGCGCTTGACCTGAACATGCTTCTGCTCAGCGCCACCCTGGGAATTGCGGCCGACCGGCCGTATGCCGAGGGCGAGCTCAACGCCGAGCTGCAGCAATGGGTGCTTGATTTCGGCCGCGGCTTCGAGCTGGACCACGTTACCCTGCGCAGATTGCTGATTGATGAGAAGTACATCAGTCGTGACGCCGGGGGCAAGTCCTATCGTCTCGAAGCGGCCAGCCTGCACTACACATACGATGCATCTATCCGCGGCCTTGATCTGCAGACCCTCGTCGCCCAGGCTAGAGACGAACGAGAGAAGCGGAAGCAGCAGTTCCTAAAGCAATCCAGGCAATAGAGAAAAACGAACCCATGGCCACGACCGAACACACCACGCACAAAACGGATATTCTCACGAAGATTCTAGCGACGGTGGGGACGCTGCTGACGTGGTTTCCGATGGCGGCGACGATCGCGCTCTCGGCGATCGGAACCATCGGGCGCGGCGTATTCCGGCTCGACTATCTGATGCCAGCCGAGCTGTTTCCCGTGGCCCTGGCCGGCGGAGGGATGCTCTTATGGGCGGCGCTGCGTGCGCACGCGCGGCGCAGATTCATCGGCTGGGGGCTTGCATTGATGGTAGCATTCCTGGTGGGCGGCCAGGCGCTGGCCGTCGTCACCGGGCTGGCTTCGGGGGCCATCGAACCGGCCGGCTGGCCGTGGGCGTTGGTCATCGCCTCGCTGGTCGCCTACACGCTCACGCTGGCGGCAATTGGCGTCGCCGGCCTGCTATTGCTGCGCGATATCTTCCAGCACGACGCCCGTCCTGGCTAGTCTCCGATGTCTGGTCTCTGATCTCTGGTCTCTGATCTCTGGTCTCTGGTCTCTGATCTCTGGTCTCTGATCTCTGGTCTCCGATCTTCGCCCACCTCATCCAACCCCCGGCTCGCGCAGATACCGCCAGCGCAGCCACCACGCCTGCCACCATGGCAGACTGGGCAGCGTGCGCACGGCGACTGTGTGGATGCCGGGCAGCGCGACCAGCGCGACGTACTGATCATCGCCCACGCGCTCAACCGTGAACGTCGCATCGGCCGCATCCAGCCTGACCGCGGCGGCGTCACGACCCGCCGGCAGGCGCAGCCAGAGAGGAAACGCGCCGCTGCCCCACGTGCGGTAATCCAGGCGCAAGGCATCCGCGGTGGGCGTGTAGGTATAGCTGAGACTGCGATTCGCGCCGGCCAGGGTGCTGGTGATGGCGCCGCTGGCTTCGCCCAGGCGCACCGTCACGCGCAGCGCGCCGCCCGCCTGTCACTCCACACCGTACAGCCCGGTCGTGACGGCTTGCATCACCGTGGCCGCGCCCGCGGCGTAATCTTTGGCCGCGCTCACGGTCGCTAGATCATCGCCGCGCATTCCCGGTCGCCATCCTGGCGCCTGCCATTCGTAGACCTGGCCCGGATGACTGGCCCACGCGTGCGCCACCTGGCGCAGATGCAGCAGGGCGCGACGGCTGTACCCGGCCCTGAACTCAGCCTCGATCTGCACGCCCGCCCACCAATCCCAGACGCCGCCGTTTTGATAACGTCCGGCCTGCATGTCGGGCTGCGGAAAAGTCCAACTGGCATACGGCGGCCACAGGCTCAGCCCCGGCTGCATCGCCCCGGCCGCCAGTTGCGCTTGCGCCAGCGCATCCAAAATTGCCCGCGCCTGCGCTGGACTGCAAAAGCCGGTCTGCACCGCCACGGCGTTGCTGATCGCGAGCAGGCGATCCTCGTCGAACGGATGCTGCCAGGGCGCACATGCCGGGCCATCCACGCACGGCCCCGCCAGATGGATGTGCAGGCGGTAGAAAGCGCGCCGCGGCTGCCAGAGGTCACGGTTGGCGGCCGTCTGCAGCTCAACGCCGCGCTGACGCCAGGCCGCGGCGTGCGCCGCCTCCCCCAGCGCGTCCCACATCGTCGCCAGTTGCCGCGCCGCGCGCCAGGCCAGCACCTGGTCGAAGATCGAGGCGGTGCGCACGGCGCGCGCCGGATCGAGATCGGTGGGATTGGGCGCGGTCACGTCCAGGGTGACATCGCCCCAATCCGTGGTATGCCCGCGCCAGATCAGCCCGCTGGCCGCATCGCGCCGGTTGGCCCACAGCCAGGTCAACGCCGCATCCAGCCGATCAATCACGCGCGACGCGGCCAGGACAGCGCCGTCCTGGGGATCGTGAGCGCCACGTGACCCTGCAGGCAACCAGCACCGGCGGTTGACACCGCGGCAGCCATTGCCAAGTCGGGTGCCGCCGACTACCGGTAACCTCCGCAGGGACGTTTCGCAGTCGTAGCAGCGACTTCCAGTCGCCTGGCCCGCCGTGCCGGTGATGATCGTGGTCAGCCAGGTCGCGCCTTGCACCTCGAACAGACTGTAGGCCGCGCCGATCAGCGAGGTTTCTTCGTCCGAGACGGCCGAGGCCTTGTCCACGCGGCCGTCGCTGTGCAGCACGCCGGGCAGCGCGCCGACGCCGGCCTGCCAGCCATCCTCATCGCTGCGCGTGGCCGCGGTGTATTGGCGGCGCAAAAAGGCTTCGACGCCGGACTGCCACGCGCTGGGCGGATAGAACAGGCGCGCCGCGGGCGCGATCCAGCTCAGGTCGCGGCCGAACAGCGGTGGATAGATCGCCGCAGGGCGGAAACCGGCCACCGGCTGGCCGGCCGCATCGGCCCACGTCACCTGCGTGGAGGCAAAAACCTCCTGCGCGGTCACGCGCACGGCTTCGATGGCCGGGTCGTCTGGAAACCGCCAGCTTGTCGGCGGCAGCTCGAGGCCATTCAGCCCCCCGGCGACCGAGGTCGCTGCAACGATTCCGAAGCCTCCCTGCGGAGGCTGCCAGTAACCAGCGCCAGGGCCCAGGGCGCTCATCAAGAACGTAAAAACCAGGGTCAACAAAATCAAGAAAAAACCCCCAATCCTGAATGCGGAACGCGTGAACGCTGAATACGGAATCCTCTCCGCTCTCCGCCCTTTGTACTTTGTACTTTGCACTCATCATTCAGCGTTCAGCATTCATCATTCCGATTTGCTATCCCGCCGCTTCCGATTTCAGATGACGGCCGACGCCCAGGGCAAAGAGCAGGAGAAATCCGGCCAGACGCAGCGCGCTCGCGGTGGTCAGCCCCCAGCCGATGCCAACTTGATCAGACAGCCAGGTGCCCAACAGCGGCGCCAGGAAGGTCGCGCCGAAAACGGTGGTTTGGTACAGACCGATGTAACGCGCCTGGTTTTGCGGCGGGCAGGTGTCGAGCATGATGTCGAAGAAGACCAAGTCAATGCCGGCCTGGAAGAATCCGTTGATGCCGGCGTAGATTGGCAGCGCCCCGGTGCTGTGCGTCAGCGCGGTCAGAAATGGGTAGAGGCTGGTACCCAGCGCGCAGATGAGCAACACCCGTCGCTCGCCGGTGCGCCGCGCCAGGCGCGTCCACAGCAGGTAGGCGACAAGCAAGACGACCGTTTGTGAGGTGTTGATGAAGCTGATGTTGATGTCAGAGGCTTTCAGCTCGCGCACCCAGTAAAGCGGCAGCAGCGGCAGGGCCATGCTCAAGCCCGCACGGAAGATGAACTGGCTGGCCATGAAGCGCACGAAGTCGGGATAGTGGCGGAGGACGCTCAGCGTCTGGCGCCAGGGCGATCCCTGGTCGGTCGCCGCGGGCGCAGGCTCCTGATCGGGCAGGCTGATGCGGCTCGAGAAGGTGTAGCTCACCAGCCCACCGATGGCCGAGACCAGGAAGACGATTTGATAATTGAGCGGGAAAGCCCAGCGTTCCAGGAGTTGACCGGCCAGCAGCACGGCCAGGGCATTCGCCAGGCCCAGGGTGGACCAGCGCTGGCTCATCAAGGCCACGCGGCCGCGCGGCCCCGCCACCTGGCCCATGACCACAGAGAAGGCGACCGAGACCACGGTCTGCGGCAGCGTTGCCAGCGCCCAGATGCCAACGACAATCTGCGGCACGTTATGATCGAATACGAAGGGCACCAGGCCGGTCAGGGCGTAGCAGGAGATGACGAAGAGGCGGGCGCGTGAAAACCAGGGCACCACCTGGCGCTGACGTGAAAGAAAGGCGCCCACCTGGAAGGCCAGGAGCAGGCCGGTCAGCGCGGGCATCGCGGTGAGCAAGCCGACCATGAAGCTGGAGGCGCCCAGACGCACCAAGAACACCGACAGAAAGGTGCCGATGCCGGCCGCGAAGCCCACGCCGATGCCATCAATCAAGACGTTGAGACGATTGCGTGCGGCCAGGTCTTCTGGCCCGCGCAGCCACTGCCGCGAGCGAGCTAAGACCGATTTCCAGCCGCCTGGCGCCTGCTGGCCTTGCCCGCGACCGGATGGAATGCCGTCTGGAAGCTCTGGCGGCTGCTGTGGCGCGTGATGTGGCATGTGTAAAGTTGAACGCGCTCCTAATTCTGCTGCCTTGGCCGGTACTGAATTGCTTCGGCCAGGTGCACCGTCTCGATGCGCTGACTGCCGGCCAGGTCGGCCACGGTGCGCGCCAGCTTGAGGATGCGATGATAGGCGCGGGCGCTGAGCTGCAGTTGGCGCATGGCCGCCTTGAGCAGGGCGCGGCCGCTGCTGTCCACGCTGCAAAACTCGCGCACCTCGGCCACCCCCATGTCCGCGTTGCAGGTGACGTGGGCGTGCGCTTGAAAGCGTTGCGTCTGGCGCTGCCGCGCCGTTTCTACCCGTGCTCGAATCGTCTTCGACGGCTCCCCCAGGCGCTCATCCGTCAGCTTGTCAAAATCCACCGGCGGCACCTGCACATGAATGTCAATGCGATCGAGCAGGGGGCCGGAGATGCGATGCTGATAGCGCGCAATCAGCGCCGGCGAGCACGTACATTCGATAGTCGGATGGCCGTAGTAACCGCACGGGCAAGGGTTGAGTGCAGCCACCAGCATGAAGTTAGCCGGGAAGGTCAGGCTGCCCTGCGCGCGGGCAATGGTCACGACATGGTCTTCCAGCGGCTGGCGCAGCACTTCCAGGGTGCGCGGGTCAAATTCCGGCAGTTCGTCCAGGAAGAGCAGGCCGCGGTGCGCCAGGCTGATCTCGCCTGGCCGCGGCCAACGCCCGCCGCCCACCAACCCCGCATGGCTGATCGTATGGTGCGGCGCGCGGAAGGGGCGCTGGCGGATCAACGGCAGACCGCCGCTGTTGCTTTGCAGCAGGTCGCCCACCGAGTAGATGCGCGTAATGTCCAGGGCTTCGCTCAAGGTTAGCCGCGGCAGGATGGAAGGCATCGCGCGCGCGAGCAGGGTCTTGCCGGCGCCAGGAGGACCGCTCATCAATACATTGTGTCCTCCAGCCGCGGCCACCTCCAGGGCGCGCTTGATATGCTCCTGGCCGCGAATTTCGGCAAAATCGGTGGTGGGCGGCGCCTCCACGGTTTCGTCATCGAAGCCGATGGTGGATTCGAAGGGTCGGATGCGCAGCAGGCCGCTCAGATGGGCGACGATGGCGTTGAGCGACTCCACGGGCAAGACATTGATTTTTTCGACGAGGGCCGCTT
>JBGAVB010000158.1:5991-6368 GCA_044228345.1 Anaerolineae bacterium
CCGCGGCCGGCCGCGAGCGCGGCCATGGGCAGAACGCCGTTGATATGACGCACACTGCCATCGAGGCCTAGCTCGCCGACCACCAGGCTCTTGTCCAGGCTGTCGGGTGGAATCTGGCGCGTGGCGGCCAGGACGGCCAGCGCAATCGGCAGGTCATAGGCCGGGCCTTCCTTGCGCAGGTCGGCCGGCGCCAGCCAGATGGTCAGGCTCGTGCCAGGAAAGTGGTAGCCGGAAGTGACGATGGCGCTGCGCACCCGTTCGCCCGCCTCGCGGATGGCGGCATCGGGGAGGCCGACAATCGTCACCTTGGGCAGCCCGGGGGCGATGTCTACTTCGACTTCGATGATGGCCCCTTCGAGGCCAATCAAGGCGCAGCT
>JBGAVB010000159.1:0-6089 GCA_044228345.1 Anaerolineae bacterium
GGGCAATGAACGGCACCAAGAGCCCGTCGAAGTCCACTTCCATGCGCCGCGACCAGGCATCGGCGAAGATAGCCCCAGGGATACCCATCAAGATGTCAACGCGTACCGGCGGGACACCCATCTGGTAGAAGTAGCCTTCCTGGGCGAAATCCGCAGCGGTCAAGTCCGCCAAAGGCGCGCCGAATTCTCGCAGGGCGCGGTAGACGGCCTGGGCATTAGACGCGTCGGCGCTGATCCACAGATCCAGGTCTTCAGTATACCGCGGCTCGGCATACTGAATCAGCGCATAGCCGCCGATGACCAGATACTTAACCTGGTTGGCGTTGAAAAGCCTCAACAGATCGCTGAAGTCGGAGTTGACGAACATCGCCGCCTTTGACCTTGTTTGCGTGGACGATCAATTCCCAGGTGGCGTCAAAGCGCGCCTGGGCCGGTTGGTCTTGCCAGAACTTGAGGTCGAATGACCGGTCAAGGTCGCTCAGTTTGCCGTGTCGCTCCACAAATCCGGTTCTCATCGCTCATTTGCCTCAAGCCATCGAGCATCAATCTCGACGAAGACTCGTGCGTCATCTTATCGGTTGACCCACAGTGTTAGATCGCCGTGTTAGGCCCCGCCTCAGCCCACCCCGCTACCCCCACGAGACCGGCCGCCCATGCTGGCGAACCTGGCGGCCTGACCGCCACCGCTTACACCAAAGCAATGTGCAATCTGCGCCCGAGCGCAGCCGCGGCCTTTTCCAGCGTTATCAGGGTTGCCGATTCCGAGTTGTAGTCCAGCAGCCGATCGACCGCCGCACGGCTGGTGCTCATGCGGCGCGCCAGCTCCGCCTTCGACAACTGCTGTTCCGCCATCAGTTTGGCGATCTGAAATGCCAGCACGCGCTTCGACGCGACGGCTTCGGCCTCGGCCAGTTGGCCTTCTTCGGCCAGAAAGTCGTCCAGGCTGCTACCCAAATGCTGCTCGTTCATCTTGTCGTCTTACTCCCGCTGTAATGATTGCAGACGCTGGCGTGCCAACTGGAGGTCTTGCAGCGGCAACTTCTGCGCTTTCTTGATGAAGCTATGCAGCAAGACCATCTTGTCGCCTTCAACCGTGAAGATCACACGCGCAATACGATCCTGGAGCCGTGTTCGCACTTCCCGCAATCCTGCTTCTATTTTGCGGATCAAGGGCATGCCCAAGGGCCAACCGTATTGGGCCGTCTTCAGATCGTGACCGATGATTCTTCGGTCGTCCGGTGGCAGGGCTTTGAGCCATTCACGTACAGGTTCATTGCCCCCAGTCGTGCGATAGAAGATCACCTGGAGTCGCGGCGCGTCATTCATGTCGAGAGTGTATCACAATTGGTGCGTTTTGCCAAGAGGGAAAAGGCCATACGCGTGGTTTTTTGCCTAACGAAAAACGTCACCTGCGCCTGCGGCAAGATCACTCTCGCGACCCACGATCCCCCTGCCGCAGGCGTCAGGTGGACGTGGTGTTAGGCTCCGCCCTGGCCCCCCGCTCCAAAACGAGACCCGCTGCCCACGATGGCGAGTCGTGCTGACAGCCCCACCCAGCCGTCAGGCGCTCATTCCTCTGCCCTGACCGCCTGCGACTGAATGTTGTGTTTCTCTCGCAGCTTCTCAATACTGATTCCGCGCCCGTCGCGCAGGCTACTGCGTGCCTGGGCGACACGTTCCCTGAAGCGCGGGTCACGCAACAGCAACTCCTCCCACCAGGCTTCCGGATCCTCAAATCCAATCAAGATACCGGCTGGAATGCCGTGACGGGTAATGATGATGTCTTCCTTCTCGGCCATCCGCAGATAGCGCGAGAGGTCATCTTTCACCTGGTTCAAAGGAATCTGAATCATTCGGACTTTCTCCCATACTCAGCAAGCCACTTCATAGCCTCATTCTTCTCGCGAATGACAAGCACTTCGACAACACCGCCTTGGTGAAGATAGAACACATCGTAGAACGTTCGAATGTCACCGATCCGTAGCCGATACTGCGGCCATTCTAGCCCTTCCAGGCGTTTGATTCGGCTCTTGCTGATTTTCTCTGGTTCATAGCGAAGATGGGTCTCGATTGCATCCAAGACTTCGCCGCGCTTGTTTGCGCGCAACGCCAGCAGGTCTTCTTCGGCCTGTGGGGCAAAGATGATCTCGTACCGCAAAGGGCATTCTCCTTTATGTCGGATGGGCATCGCCTGTCGAGAAACTTTGGCTATATTGTAGCCATGACTTCTCGCAATGTCAAGCCACTAAAGAAAACTCCGGCGCGGCATCATCGTGCGTCCGCCTAACGGAATATGGGTTATGCGGAACGGAATATGGGTTATGCGGCGGCCAATAAGACAGCGTTGCACTTTCCGTAACGGTCGAGCCGCCGCATAACCCGGCGCCAGTGCTGTTCTGGCGCCAGTTGAACTGAGTCGTCCGGGAAACGTGGGATATGGAATTTGAGAGCCGACGTGCGTGCCTACCCGATGCGCAACGAAAGGATAGACACACCTGGCACGATTTTACACCACGGCGAGAGAAATATCAAGCCCCTTTTGGGGCAACTTTGACATTCTGGCAGGCCAGTTGCGTACACCAGCAGCCGGTGTGTCGGCCTCGACGAGCGCACAGGTGGGCCTGACAGGCGCGTCAAATCAAACGCCCGACGACCGGACGCTGTGTCACCCACCTACTGTCGGTCTCATCTCATCGCTACGGCGAGCACCCCTGGGCCGTCAATGCCGGTCGCCGTCCGGCCATGCGCATGACCAGGCCGCCGCCGCGCCAGGCGCAGGCGTGGCCGCTGCGCTGGCCGCCGGTACCCTCAGCCACCGCTGTAGCCGGCGGCAGGTGCTGTTGGCGGCGCAATCGCTGCCCGTTTCCTGCTGTTGGTCTCCCTCTACAGCCCGGCCTGGCTGGCTCATGATCAGCGCGTACGGCGTTGGCGATCATCCACTGTAACATCCAGCGCAGCCTTTACCTTGATGAGTCTTGAGCGAAACTGGTAGACAACGGAGATCCGTGCGGGCGTTTGTGTCCACGATAACCCGCCGGATCTCCAGCGGCCGGCCGATGAGTCAGGCTCATCGTCTTCTACGACGTTACCCGCTCCAGGTAAAACACATCTACCGGCGGCTTGCGACGCCCGCAGCTGTCCTCGACGGGTTTCTGCTCCAGCTTGCCATCCTCGGTGATCGCCACCTGATAGAGGCCCTGGTCGCCCACCTGGCAGTAATGCGCTTCGCTGGTAGTCAACGTCACCTGGTCGCCTTTGATGACATAGGTCCCGGCATCCCACAACACCGCGGCGCCGGAGATCATGCGGATTAGCTGATACGTGCCGTCCGCATGAAAGGTGGTTTCAGAGACGCCAATCCCTTCGCCGCCGTCCCAGCGCCACACGCCCACCAGTTTGTCCACAGTCAGGCTTTTCTGAGCCGCAAAGGCCGCCGTCAAGTGCTGCACGGACGCCTCGTCAATCGTCCAGACGTCATGCTTCACCTTGCCGTTTGCGATCGTGACCACATCCGCGCCGTTGATCCACTCGACGCCGACCTTCCGAAAGACGTCCATGGCGAAGCGGTCAGGATAGGTGACCTGGTTGCCGGCGACGACCGGATCGCCGGTCAACTCCAGCCGGAAGCCGGTGGCAACATTGCCCTGCGCGTATTTCCGTAGGGCCTCCTGGCCGCTCAGCTCGTTGTGGAAGAAAGGGCCGCCGTCAACGATCATCACCATGTCGTCGCTTGTCGTCGCAATCATAGCCTCGGTGTCGTTACGCACGACGGCGTCCATGTATTTGTTGCCCACCGCCAGCGGCGACGCCTGGCAAGCTGCCAGAGTCATCAGCAACACAATGAGCAGAGCTAGACATCGCTTCATAGTTTCAATCCTCCCGTGATGACACGTGTTTCACAATGGATGGATGCGCCGGCCCCAGGGAGGGAACCGGCGCATCAGTTTGTGTCAGCCGCCGTGCGGGTTTAGGATCGTGGCCATCCATTGGCCATTGGCTGCGGATAGATTCATGTGCAGCCCCTGCACTGAACCGGCGACGCCATGGCCGACAGCCCGATACTCAGAGCTCCCGTCGGCGTAGGTCTTGCCGGTCCACGTGGACTGCCATACCCCGCCATCATCCGTAACCATCTCTGCAGTACCCCAGATGGGGCCAGCGTAGTTGGCGTTCCAGTTGGCATTCATCGTCACGGTATTGATGCCGGCCAACTGGGGACAGTCTGATATCTCCTGGTACTGCATGACCATGCCTCTGACGTGAATGTTGCCGCCGGGATTGGTCCATACGCCAGGATCAAGAATTGCCGTCGGCATCTCCCATCCCGTACATTCGGTCCGCACAGCTCTGGCTGACACCGAAGCCGGCGCCACCAGCAGCCCGGCGATCAGGATCAAGACGACCGACACGAATAGCCTTTGCCTTCTCATGGTTGATACTCCTTTCTAACGATCGGCCCATGCAACATCGCACTGTTGCGCTGCGCGCTGCCCGTCTGCCGCGCAGCATAGCAGACGCCCGTGAGCGTGACGTCCTTGCTGCGTGAGCAAAACGTGAATTCGCCAACCTGGGCCTCCAGTTTGTGCAAGAAACCGGGATCCTAAGGTTGAAACCGTCAGAGGCCGGGTGTATAATGGACACAACAACGGGCGCGTGCAGTGCAACAACATGAGGCGGCGCCATGGCGCAACTGCAAATCCATCTGTTCGGCGCACCAACGGTCATCCTGGCGAATGGTTCGGAGGCCAGCCTGCCTTCGGACAAAGCGCGCGGCCTGCTGGCCTATTTGGCGGTGGAGGCTGACCAGGCGCACCGACGGGAGAAGCTGGCCGGGCTGCTCTGGCCTGACTACACCGAATCCTCAGCCCGCGCCAACCTGCGCCGGGCTTTGGCCGACCTACGCCAGGCCATCGGCGATCATCAGGCCGCGCCCCACTATCTCCTCATCGCGCAGGAGACCCTCCAGTTCAACGCCGCCAGCAGCGCCCAGATTGATGTCGCCGCCTTTCTCCAACTGACAAGCCCGCCGCCACCTAGCGCACCAATCTCCCAATCTACCACGCCCAACTCCACCCTCCCACCCCTGGAACAAGCCGTCGCGCTCTACCGGGCGCCCTTTCTGGAGGGCTTTTCCGTTCCCGACAGCGCGGCCTTTGACGAATGGGCGCTGCTGACCCGCGAGCAGCTCAACCGCTTGATGCTCGAGACCCTGCGCCGCCTGGCCGAAGGCTACCAGGCGCAAGGCGCATACGACCGCGCCTTGTCGTACGCCTGGCGCCAGGTGGACATGGATCCCTGGCAAGAGGCCGCACACCGCCAGGTGATGCAACTGCTGGCTCTCAGCGGCCAGCGCGGCGCGGCGCTGGCGCAGTACGAGAGCTGCCGCCGATTGCTGGCCGCGGAACTGGGCGTCGAACCCTCGGAGCAGACTCGGTCGTTGGTTGAGCGCATACGGAGCGAAGCATGGCCGCCCGCCGCAGCGGGCACGCTTGACTTGTCGGCAGCACAGCCCCGTCCGGTAGGGCCGTGCCCCTATCGCGGCCTGGCTTCCTTTCGCCAGGAGGACGCCCCCTTCTTCTTCGGCCGCGAAATCTTCGTGGAGCATTTGGTTATGACTGTCTGCCGGGGGGCGCCGCTGACGGCGGTGATCGGCGCTTCTGGGTCGGGCAAATCCTCGGCGGTCTACGCTGGCCTGCTGCCGCGGCTGCGCCAGGAGGCGCACTGGATCAGCGCCCATTTCCGCCCCGGCAGCCGGCCTTTCGACGCGCTGGCCGCCGCCCTGTCGCCTCTCTTGTCGCCTCATTTGAGCACTGCCGATCACCTGATCGAAACACAGAAGCTAGGCAGCGCCCTGCTGGCAGGGGACCTGACCCTGGATCGGTTGGCGCAGCAGGCGCTGGAGTTACACCCTGAGGCCAGCCGCCTGCTGCTGGTCATTGACCAGTTCGAGGAGCTTTTCACGCTCTGCGCTGAGCCGGCCACACGCCAACGCTTCGTCAACGAGCTGCTGGCCGCGGTGCAGCCCGACCAGAGCAGCTTGCCTTCCGCCTGCGCGCGGCTGCTCATCCTGCGGGCCGACTTCATGGGCC
>JBGAVB010000159.1:6099-6349 GCA_044228345.1 Anaerolineae bacterium
AGCGCCCGCTGGCCGACGCGCTGCAAGCAGGCGCGCTGATGTTGGGGCCGATGACGCAAGCCGAGCTGCGGGCCGCCGTCAAGAAGCCGGCCGAGCTGCAAGGCGCAGCCTTCGAGCCTGGCCTGGTTGATCGCATCCTGGAAAACGTAGGCCAGGAACCGGGCGCGCTCCCGCTGCTGGAGTTCGCCCTGACCCTGTTGTGGGAGCGCCGCGCCGCTGGCTGGCTGACCCATGCCGCCTACGAGGAGAT
>JBGAVB010000015.1:0-16451 GCA_044228345.1 Anaerolineae bacterium
ACGGCCACGGTCATGGCGGTGCTGGAGCCAGGAACCACGGTGCGCGTGTAGACGAGGCCTTCAGGGTCTATGATCAGCAGCTCATCGCCGCCGTACACGCCCAGCAGGCGCAGATTGTTGCTGGAGGTGATGACGCCTTGGCTGACCAGGCGCGGCCCGCCAGGATGACCTGGTCCGGCGAATTGATAGACCTGGAGTTCGCTGACGCCGGCGGGAACTCCCACCACGGCGAGTGTACGGGTCGGCGGCGCGTTTGCGCTCGGTGTGATCTGGATGGAGGTGAGGCCAGGCGGTGTGCTTTCTGGGCCGGGGTTGGGGCCGCTGACCGGCAGTTGAATTTGCCAGCGCCGCGGTGCGTTGGCGTCGGCAAAACCGGCCGCCAGGGTTTCCCAATCCGATTGGCTGTACATCTGGAACTGGATCGTTTGCAGGCAGCGCGCGGCCCACTGCATCACGTTATTGGCGCCGCGCAAGGCCAGTTCGTTGGCTTTGTACTGATAGGACATCAGCGTGGCCCACTGCTCGCCATAGGCCGGATCGCTCGGCGACGCCGTGCAAAAAGAAGGGAAATCGGCCCCATCGGGCGCCAGGCCCAGGTATTCATCGAACAGCGCCAGGCCATAATGCCCGAACTCATGCAGCAGGGTGAGCGCGCCGGTGCGCTGGTTCCAGGGGCCCTGGTTGGCGCTGTTGCCATCCCACGCGCGCCCCACGCGCAAATGCCCAGGACGAAAGCCAACTCCGTTGGCCAACTGCGTGGGCGCGGCCACGATCCCGCCCACATCAGCGTTGGGCCAGACGTCGTTGGCCGCCATGATCTGAAAATCGGCGTCGCGCCAGTGACTGGCGCCAGCCACGATCTGCGCCTGCCCCACGGCCATCTGGCCGTTGCTGGCGTCGAACAGATGGCCGCTGAAGGCATCCAGCGCGGACGTGAAGACACCCGTTTCGCTGGCCTCATGCACGTCCCATTCCAGGGAGACCAGCAGGTTGAAGAGGACCAGCGGCGCGTTGACGCGCGTGGTGAGCTGGAGAGGGGCGCCAGGGCTGCTGACGGTGGGCGAGATGATCGTTCCATCCGCTTGCACGGTCCAATTCGTGGTCACCACGGCATAGGCGATGTTGCCCGTGGCGCCGAAGGGCGCAAAGAGGGGAAAGGCGTGGAATGCTTTGGTGGTTGTGACGAAATGCTGCGGCGCCAGCGCCAGGAGACAGTCGCCTTGCGCCAGATCGAGCGAGACAGGGTAGGACGCGATGTTGGCGACAGTAACGAGCGACGGGTCATGGCACTGATTGCGCAGCGCAACAATCACGGCTGGCTGCAACGCGCCGGCTTCGTTGCGCACGGTAATCGGGGTCAGGGCGGCAGGCGCTACATCGTGCGCCAGGGCTGGATGCGACTGTACCAACAGCAGCCACAGCGCGGCCATCAACAGAAGCGAAAAACCTGTCGCCATCAGCAAGCGGCCGATCCGGCTCCAAAGTCTGCTTGGTTCATAGGTGGTCATCACGGTTACTCCTGAACTGCCCAATTCGGCACATGGCATGGCCGCAAGGCGAGTGAGGTTGATGCGTTCATGAATGATTTATGGCTGGCCGCGCTGCTCCGTTGGCTCGATGCGTCGCTGTGGCGCGCCGTCTGCCGTGCGCTCGACGTGGGGGCGACCGCGCGCGACTGGCCCGATTTGCTCCCCGATTTGAACTTGTTATCCGCGGGGCGTTGGCAGTTGGCGCAGAGGCCGGCGTATCTATCCGCCGCGCGCGCCGCAGACCCGGCCGCGTGCCAACAATGGCACTTGATTTTCTTTCAGGCGTTGCTTGAGCGCCAGGAAGTGAGCGAGGCGGTTTACCACTTTGAGCAGGCCGGCAACCTATGCCTGGCGCGCCTGGCCTATGACGAGCTAGGACAGCTCATCGCGGCCGCCGATGCGCAGCAAGTTCCCCTACCCCGTTTTGCGCACCTGCTGGCCTACTACCAGGCCGTGCTGGCGGTGGAACGTCACGACTGGGCCGCGGCCGCCGAGCTGCTGACCAATCTGCGCAGCCTGCCCAACCTGGACCCTGACCTGTACGCGCGCTGCACCAACACCCTGGGTGTACAGGCCTATCATCAGGCGCAGTACGATACCAGCTTTCGCTACTACCAGGAAGCTCACCATGCTTTTCAGCAATTGGGCGATGGTCTCGGCCAACTGCGCGCGCTGATCAATATGGCGATAGTGCACAACCTGCTCGGCCAGTTTGATGACGCCATCGCCTGCCTGCAGGACGCGCGCGCCTGGTCGCACAGCCTGCATGAGGCGGTCTGGGAAAGCTGGATTCTCAATGAGCTTGGCATCAACTACAAGGATTTGGGACAGTGGGATAACGCCCAGGCCCATTTGGAGCAGGCGCTTGCCATGTCGCGCACACTCAATCGCCAGCGCGGCATTGCAACAGCGCTGGCTAACCTGGGCGAGCTTTTCCTGCTCCTGGGTCAAACCGCGGCCGCCGAGCAGCACTACCAGGAGGCGCTGCAGCTCGCCGGTTCACCCTTTATGACCATCGAAGTCCTGGGCAATCTCGGTCTGCTGCGCCAGTTACAGGGCCAATACACCGCCGCCAACGACCTCTTTCGTCAAGCCCTGGCGCATGCCGCCGGCATCCACAGCGCATCGTACCAGGCGCTCATTCATTATCGCCTGGGCACCCTGGCCTGGCAGCAAGGTGACTTAGCCGCCGCGCGCATGGCATTTGAACAGTCCATTCACCTTATCGAAGCCTTACGCAGCCAGATTCAAACCGAAGATGTGCGCATTCATCTCTTCGGCGGCTGGCAGCAGGTTTACAGTGCGCTCTTCCTGTTGACCCTTGCCCAGGGCGATGCGGCTGCTGCGCTGACCTATGCTGAGCGGGCACGCGCGCGCGCGTTCCTCGATCTGCTCAGCGGCCGCGGGCCAAACCCGGCGGTGTTGGGCGAACCTTTGAGCGCAAACGCCATCCAGGCGCAGATGCCGGCCGACATGCTGCTCTTGGTGTACTTCAATACCAATCCGCCGACGCGCTTCCAGCCGGTGGCCGATTGGCTGCTGCATCGCCATGCGACATTGCGCGAACTGTTGTTCCCACCTGACCACACCGTCATGCTGGCCGTCACATCGCACACCATCGAGGCTTTTCCGCTGGCATTGGATGCTGCCGCCGCGCTGCGTCGTGCATTTGCCGCCGATCGGCGCGCACTGGCCGGCTTGACGCCCGGCGCAGATGGCCGCTTGACACAGCCCTGGGTGCTGCGCAGCCTGGGAACGCTGCTGCTTGGCCCTGTGCTGCCACGGCTGGCAGAAACTGAGCGTATTGCCATCGTTCCCCATGGCCCGCTGCACTACGTGCCGTTCTCCGCGTTGCAGAGCGCGACTGGCGCAGCTTGCTTTGCGTCTACGGCAACGATTCTCTTCGCGCCCAGCGCCACCGTTCTGCTGACCCATGGCCGCCACCAGCCGCCAGACTTGCCAAGTCCACGAGGCTTCGGAAGTCCTATCCAGCCTCCTGCGCCGCGGGTCGTCGGCTTTGCACCCGATCTGCGCCACGCCGAAGCCGAAGCCCAGTCGGTTGCCGCTTTGCTCGGCGGTCGTTTGCTGTTGGGCCGCCAGGCCACCCAGGACGCGTTTTTGCTGGCTGCGCCCAACGCCTCACTGATCCATCTCTCCTGCCATGGCACCTTCAACGCACAGGCGCCGCTGCAATCTGGCCTCTTCCTGGCCGATGGGCTGCTCACGGCAGCCGCTCTGCTCAACCAGCCCGCGTTCCTGCAAGCCGACCTGGTTACATTGAGCGCATGCGAAAGCGGGCGCAGCGGCGTCCTGAGCGGCGACGAGTTGTTGGGATTGGTGAGGGCGTTCTTGGCAGCGGGCGCGCCGGTTGCGCTGGTTAGTCTGTGGGCCGTGGATGAGCTTTCGACGCGATTGTTGATGCGTTTCTTCTACACGGCCCTGGCCCAGGGAGTTGCCGCGGCTGCCGCACTGCGCCAGGCGCAGCAAGCCCTCACCAACCTGTCGGCCTCCGCTCTCAGCGAAATCCTCGCTGCGGGCGGATTCTCTCCAGCGCAGATTGCCCATGAGCTGGCTCGCCTAGACGATGCTGGTGAGGCTTTGCCTGATCATCATTATCTCTTGAGCCATCCTTACTATTGGGCAGGGTTCGTCCTCATTGGCGGCGTCCCGCTGGCCCCTTCAGCCGCGCGCGCTGAGTTGGATGTCCGCCAGGCTGCGCCGCGGGATTCCGCTGAAGCGGACGCGGCCGTCGCTGTCGGTCATCGCCCGCCGTGATTCTCCCGGCGCATAGAGGGTGACGGTCGCGCCAGCAAAGCCATCGAGAAAACGACTGGGGCGGCGCACGATGACTTCAACCTGAACCTCGTCGCCGTTGTTCGCGTCGGGCCAAGCCACGAGCTCCAGATTCAAGTCTGGCTCTGGAGTCAACGCCACCTGCGCCAAAGGCCGCGCCTCCGTTGGGGCCCCCTTAATCGCGACCGGGCTGAGGACCGGCTGCCATTGCATGACTAGCTGCAGATTCAGCCACACGGCGCCGCTGCGATCCACCAGCCAGTAGGCGCCCTGCTGGACAGCCTGTTCCATCTGCTGGCGCCAGCGCGGGAGCGAGAGGGACGATTTTTTGAGGAAGGTCAGGTCAGGCGACGGCGCATCAGGCGGGGTGGCCAGCTGGTCCTGCGCCAGGGCGCGCGGCAGTGTGCGGAGTTCAACGGCGGTTTGCTGGCAGAATGGGCAGTCGCTGAGATGTTGGCGCACCGCGGGGGTGAGCGCAAAGGCGCCGTCGCTCTCCAGCCAGGCCAGCAGCGCAGGTTCAGCATCCGCGCAACTGAGGCGGTCAGGCGGCTGCAAGGATATGCTGCGCAAACGAGCCAGGCGCTCCCGGCAGGACTGACAGTGGGTTAGATGAATGCCCAATTCCGATCGGTTATCCGGATCGCTCAAGAAAGCCATCAATTCTGTACTATCGGTTGGGCACTTCATAAGCTCACTCGCTTCAATGACTCAACTGTTATGGGAAGCTTGTGACAAAAAAGAACAAGCGCGGCGGATGTTCTTGCATGGAAAATAGAAGTCATGCAGCGTCTCATCCCGGCGGCATTTGGAGCGTACGGCGCAGACAGGCTTCTAGCTTCTTCAGCCCGCGACTGCGCAGCACATGCACATTGGCGACGGTTGTACCCAGGCGTTCGGCAATGGTGGCATCGTCCAGTTCATCGAAGTATTTGAGAATGAGCGCCTTGATCTGTTCGGACGCACGCGGCTGGTGGCGCCACAGTTTCTGCAGACAGTCGCGCACCGACGCGGCTTCATCGCTGTGCAGAGCGGCTTCTTCAGGCAGTGGGGGTTTCTGAAAAATGGGAGTGAGCGATGATGTTTCCTCGACGCCGGCGTCCAACCAGGATGCCAGCGATTGCACCCGGCTGAGGCGCGCCGGGCGCACCCGATTCATGGCATGGCGCAGGCGGAAGTAGGCAAACTTGAGGAACGTTTCCGGGTGTTGGCAGGTGTCCAGTTTCTCATACACCAAGCGCAGCGTCTCCTGCGCGACATCGGCCACATCAGCTTCCGGAACCCGATTGTAGGCCAACTTGTACACATAGCGATAGAGTTCGTGATAACCCGCTTCGCGCTGCGAACTTCCGGCGCACGCCGCAAACAGCAGACGTGAATAGACTGTTTGGCAGGCGGTGACCGCCTGCACGAGGCTCACCTCGGCGACAGGGCTCAGATGCTGAACAGCTTGCGCCGCCAACGCATCGGCCGACACCAGCGACCAGCCGAAGTCAGCAAGCAGATGTTCGGCGGCCCGCCGGAACACGATGGGCGGCGTTTCCGTAGTTGTCTCGTGCAGAGCATGGGAAATCATGCGTAGATTCTAACACACGACCACCGCGTGTGCAAGCAGAAATTCCAGCCTTATGGTAGAATAGCGGAGATACTCGCACCGATGGAAAGGATGCCACCCTTGTCACGCAATATCTACCTGGAAGACATTGGCCTGGATGAGGCGGTTGAACGCTGGTGGCGCGCGCTGGCCGCGATAGACCTTGATCAACCGCTGCCTGGCGAATGGATCGCCGTGGCGCAGGCCCGCGGTCGCGTGACCGCCGAACCGGTCTGGGCTTTGACGTCGTCGCCGCACTACCACGCGGCCGCCATGGATGGCTATGCCGTGCGCGCGGCTGAGACCCTGGGCGCGCTGGAAACCGACCCGCTGCGCCTGGCCGTGCCCGCACAAGCCGTTTACGTGGATACAGGTCATGCCATCCCTTCCGGCTTCGATGCAGTGGTGATGATCGAGAATGTACACGTTCTGGCACAGGGTGCAGCCATCGAGATTCTAACGGCTGTTGCGCCCTGGCAGCATGTGCGGCCTTTGGGTGAGGATATGGTGACGGGAGAACTGGTGCTGCCCGCCAATCACGTCTTGCGGCCGCAAGACCTGGGCGCGGCAGCCGGTTGCGGTCACACCCAGATCTTGGTCCGCCGGCGGCCGCGGGTGGCAATTCAGCCCACCGGCGCCGAGTTGGTGCTGCCCGGCAGCAGTCTCAAACCCGGCGATATCGTCGAATACAATTCGCTGATGTTGGCGGCCATGGTGGAGGAGTGGGGCGGTGAGGCCACCCGTCTGCCGCCTGCGCCCGATGATCCTGAACAGATCAGAACGGCGGTGCTGGCTGCACTGGTCGAGCACGATCTCGTGGTGGTCAATGCCGGTTCATCGGCTGGCTCGCATGATTTCACCGCCGACGTCTTCCGCGAGATCGGCAGCGTACAGGTGCACGGTATTGCCATGCGTCCCGGTCATCCGGTCATTTTGGGCGTGGCCGCGGGCAAGGCCCTGGCCGGCATCCCTGGCTACCCTGCGAGCGCGCTCATGACCTTTGATCTGTTAGTTAAGCCGCTGCTTGCACGTTGGCTAGGGCAGCTGCCGCCCCAGCGCCCCACGTTGAACGCCAGCCTGACGCGTAAAGTGCTCTCGCCGCTGGGCGAAGACGATTTCATGCGCGTCATGGTGGGCAAAGTTGGCGACCGCTTCGTGGCCACGCCGATGGCGCGCGGCGCTGGGGTCATCATGTCGCTCGTCAAGGCAGATGGCATCGTGCGGGTGCCGCGTTTTAGCGAAGGGTATCCGGCCGGCGTAGAAGTCACCGTGGAGCTGCTGCGCACGCGCGCCGCGGTGGAAAACACGATGGTTGCCATTGGCAGTCATGACTTGACATTGGATGTGCTGGCTGACTACTTGCGCCGTCGCTACCCGCACCTGACGCTGTCATCGTCGAATGTCGGTTCGTACGGCGGGCTGCTGGCCCTTGCGCGCGGCGAAGCGCACCTGGCAGGCTCGCATCTCCTAGATGAGGCGACCGGCGAATACAACGTCAGTTACATCCGCGCGCTGCTGCCGAAAACGCCCGTGGTCCTATTGGGCTTCGTGCAGCGCACGCAGGGCCTGATCGTGCCGCCGGGTAACCCCAAGGGCATCACCACACTGTCAGACTTGACCCGGTCGGACGTTGTTTTCATCAATCGGCAGCGCGGTTCGGGCACGCGCGTCCTCTTTGATTATCGGCTGAAGCAGGCGGGCATCGAGCCGCAGCAAATTCAGGGCTATGATCGCCAGGAGTTCACACATCTGGCCGTGGCCGCGGCTGTCAAGAGCGGCGCGGCCGACTGCGCGCTGGGCATCGCCGCGGCCGCGCGCGCGCTTGATCTTGATTTCTTGCCCCTGGGCGAGGAGCGTTACGACCTGGTCATTCCGCAGACTATCTACGAAAGCCCGCTTCTGCAACCCCTGCTGACGGTCATTCGCAGCGACGAATTTCGCGCCGCGGTGACCCGGCTAGGCGGCTACCATACGCCAGACCTGGGGCGTGTCTTGGCGGCGTATTGATGTTATGACGAGCCAAGGCGGCCTTGCAGGATGAAGAGCAGCGCTCTCGCATAGGCGTCGCTGGCGCCAAAAGCTTCAAATTCCAGGGTTTGAGCCTTTGCATCGGCTTCCAGCCAGCTCAGGGTCACGCGATAGCCATCCGGCATCGTGTTCAAGCACAGCGCCGGCTGCGCCATGATGGCTAACTGCTCTTCCACCATTTCCCGCAATTGTTCCTCGCTGGGCATCCAGACGGCTTCCCCAGTCAGGACATAATCAAGCGCCCATTCAGATGCGCCGTCGAAGGAGATGAGTTGTTCCCCACGCAGACGCTCGATGGTCACCAAGATGTCCCCGATCACGAACAACCGGTCATCTAGGCTACGGTCTGGAATCGCAAAAAAGTCATGCAGGCGCGGCGTCCAGGCCAGGCCTGCGGCCTTGAGCTCCAGCGCCAATGGGATTGAGATCATGTTTCTTCTTTCTCTTGTCGTCAGCTTTCAACCCGCCGTCCCTATCGAGCGACGCGGCCCCGAAGTGGCTGTGTAAGCCTGTAATACAACTGTAAGGGGAATGCACTTGAAATCCATGCGCGTTGTGTTATACTAAGACTAGCTCGAGTATATGGCCGCGCTTGCTGCAGAATCAAGTCGCCTTGGTTCGCCCCCAAGAAACGCTTCATCGCTATTCAACGGTTCTTGTTCGTTTGTAGGAGGACTACAATGAAGTCCACCCGATTCCGCATGTTGCCATGGTTGGTCGCCGTCATGATTGTCGGTATGCTCATGGCATGGCATACCAGTCCGGCACAAGCAAGCTCAGCCTCTGCAGGTTCTGGGCCTGCGTTCTATATTGTCAAAAAGGGTGATACCGTCTCGAGCATCGCGCAGCGATTTGGAGTGACGATCAAAGCGCTCATGAGTGCCAACCGTATCCCAAAGGACAACAAAATCTACGTCGGCCAGAAGTTACGTATTCCCACGAAGGCCTCCCCAGTGACCGCGACGCCGCCGCCACCTGTGTCCAAGCTGCCCACGGCAACCCCGACTCCTTCCATCTTGCCCACTGGGCGGCCCAATGATTGATTTGATCGCTCCCCATCCCTTCGTGCTTGAGTAAGCCCGTTCCATCCAGGGGAACGGGCTTATTGATGGTTGCCCCACTCAACGACCGCGTGATGATGGGCGAGTTCTGCGCCCAGGCTGCTGCCATGACATCTGCTGCCGCCATGCGCGCCACCGCGCTGACGCAGAAAATCGCTGTGGCGAGGCGTTCATCTGCCAATCTGCCAGCGCACGCCGTGTGATAGTGTAACCATCGGTCATGAGAGCATCGGTCTGACTGAAGTCCCAGAGATAGGGCTGCGCTGCCGAAACCAACCGGACATGACGCACCCGCACCCCACGAGCAACGGCCAGGGCGAGTTCCATCTCGGTTTCTCGTATCTGCGTCGTGGTCGTGAGCTTCCAAAGGAACCCACCCAAACCGCTGGGGTCCGTCGCCAACCCGCGCGGGTCATGTAAGTCAAGCGCCACAATATCCGTCGCGCCCCGCGCCATGGCTGGCTCCAGCGGCAAATTGCTCACGGCGCCGCCGTCCATCAGGCTCATGCCGCCGCGTTCGATGGGGAGAACCCAGGGCGGCAGCGCGGCCGATGCTTCGACTGCATCCAGCACGCGTTCATTGGCATCATCTCCGTAAACCAGGGTGCGACCACCATGGAGGTCGGTGACAACGACATAGACCGGCATCTGCATGGCGTCAAAGCGCATTTCTGGTCTAAGGCCGTGGGCAATCAGGAAAGCGCGAATGGGATTCTGGCGCTCGCGACCGGTCAGGTTGAAGACAGTGCGCATGGTCAGCCAGACGGTGCGGGCTGGCAGCAGTTCAGAGGCCGCGGCGATGCGCCAGGTCTCCTGCAGAGCTTCGACGGTCGCCAAACTCCAACCACGCAAACCCATGAACGCGGCGTTGATGGCCCCGATTGAGGTGCCGACCAAGAAGTCGGGGCGGATGCCTTCCTCGATCAACGCGCGCAACGCGCCGGCCTGCAAGGCGCCGCGTGCGCCGCCGCCGCTCAACACCAGGGCAAGGGCCTGTCGTTGAAACCACCGTTTTGGCATCTTTCTTACCTCACTCCAGCTCTGGAGCCCCAGGCCACAGTTCCTCTGTTCTGACTGGATTGCCATTGATGAAGACACGCGTGCTCTTCCAATTGCGCACGCGTTCGAATAGGGTCCAGAACCTGCTCAAGTCTCGATGCCGATACACATTGCGGTAGACGATCTCGCGGTTCTCATCCAGAAGCCTGATGAAGCCGGGATGACGACGGGCAATGGCGACGACGCGATCGAGTTTTTCGGACGATGACTCGCCAAACTCCAAGATCAGGTACCATCCACGATCCACCCACTGGGTAGGCTTTGCAGTCGCGGCGAAGGATCGCGACGTGAAATGGCCGCCGAGCTGCGCACTGCGCTCTGAGCTTTCGAGCAAATCCTTGATCGCGCGCTGAAAGGCTGGGCTGTTCCACACGTCAACCGCTTGCACCAAAAAACGAATCCCGGGATTGACCAGCTGAACTTGCGCCGTGCGTTGCTCAGCGCGCAGCGCGTCCACTTGCTGGCTCAAGATGCTCTGACCGGCGGTCGCCAATTCTGCCACCACGGCCTGCTCCACTTCGCGCTCATGCTGCTTCGCCCACGCGCCCCAACTGTGGCGAAAGAACTGGCCCAGGCGTATCACCTGCACCGCGCTCAAGGGTACGCCCAGGTCGTTTTGCAGCGAAAGCAGCACTTCCAGGTTCCATGATCCTGACCCAACCTGGTTGATGATCCAGGCATACAAATCAGGTTGACGATGGAGCCAGGCGCCAACAGCCAACGCATGCGCAGTGGATTCACGCACAGAGAGCGCGCGATGATGATTGAACAGCCAGCGCAGTTCTTCCAGCGCCGCCTCGGCGTGGGCGTCGAACAGGGCCGCTTCCAGATGTTGAAGATAGAGAATTGCGTAGCCAACCGGCACGTTGCCCTCGTGGGTGCGCAGCCAATTCCAAAAAACCCAGCGCTGCTCAGCCGAAAGGGTGGAATACGCTGGCCGATAACCTGGATCTGGTGCGCCCTGCGCGTTGCCCGGCTCTTGCAAAGGCAAAGCCGGATCAATCATGGTTTGATCGGGCGCGTTGTAATCGAGCGGTGTAATCGTGAAGGACCGTTCGCGGCAGGCATGGCGCACTTGCTGGGCCGCGGGCAGGTTGCGACCCCGGATGCGCAAGAAAGGGAGTGCAAGCTCATCCCACGGCGTGCGAATGTCGTTTGGCATACGATGAGTATAGCATGACCCGCGGTCAGTGGCAAGGGCTTGTTTCATGGCAAAACACTTTGGCAGCGGGTCTATCGGCAGGTCTGTATGTCGCGCTGCGACATGCCAGTATGTCGCGCTGCGACATGCCAGCTTGACACCAGGGGCGGAGGGACGTATCATAAAACTGAGACGTCTTGAACAGTATGCCTGAGGGAGGAAAGATCATGTACGTGCGTAATCTGATGAGCCAACCGGTCATCTCGGTGACGACAGACATGGGCGCGGGTGTTGCTCTGCAAACGATGCGTGAAAAAATCATCCGTCGTCTGCCGATTGTGGACAACGAGGGCCGCCTGGTCGGCATCGTGAACGACCGCAGTCTGCTGCGACTGCTGGCAGAGCCACGCCGTCATCGCAGCGACCCCATACCAACGGTCGGTCGTGTGATGTCATCACCCGTGACCACGGTGCCGCCGGATTTGCCTTTGGAAGAAGCCGCCTCGCTCATGGCTGACAAGCGCGTCGGCGCCTTGCTGGTGGTAGAGAACGAGAAGCCCGTTGGTATTTTGACTGACCGTGACCTTTACCGCGTTTTCTTTGATTTACTGGGTGGGCGCGACGCCGGTTTGCGCGTCACCCTGCGTGCGCCGGCCAATGTAGACATCCTGGCGGACGTTGCGATTGCGATTTCCAACGCGGGCGGCGCCCTGCGCAGTTTTGGCAGCATCACCCATGAGGACGAGTCGCTCATGGTGTTGAAGGTCAAATACATCAATGAGGATGAGCTGCAGCTTCTGCTGCGTGATTTCTCCGTAGAAATCGAGTCTATTCGCCAGGTTTAGCTGAACATAAGAGGGGACGTTGACAACGTCCCCTCTCGTGATTGACTGGCCTACTCTTCGTCTGTCTGTCCTGGCATGTCGACGCGTACGATGTCGCCGTGCAGGTTGATGATGATCCGAAAGCCGAGCATGCCGAGCCACGATTTGGCTTCGTCGGGCAGGCTTTGATCCACGACTTGATCCATGTTCTTGATTGAAGCATCCACCGCCGCTTTGGTGAACAGATCGTCTCGGCCTAACATCTGCAGCGCGCTGTTCACCGCAAGATCGCGATGGGCTTCGATCTCACCGCGTAGGATGCGCAACACCTGTTGATCCACTTGTCGCGCAGCGATGTGGCGTCGAAAACCGGCATCGGGCACGACATAGAACGCCTCGTCGCCCACCACGACTACTTCGACGGCATGGCCTTCTTCATCCTGCACTAATCCTGCAAAAAATGCATGAGGCATCTACTGAGTTCCTCTACCCTTCTGAGCGCCGCGCCCGCCTTATTGGTTCGTGTTTTCAGGGGCAGGCGCTTTGAAGATGACCACGCCCAGGGGAGGCAGTGTGACCAAGATCGAATGGGGGCGCTTGTCCCACGGAATTGCGTCCGAAGGCATGCCGCCGCTGTTGCCCACGTTGCTGCCGCCATACGCGGCGGCGTCTGAGTTCATGACCTCCGTGTAGAAACCGGCAAAGGGGACGCCAACCCGATAGCCGCTGCGAGGAATCGGCGTGAAATTGCAGATCACCACCAGGCGTTGTGTAGAGTCTGCAGCTCGCCGCTCGAATGCAATGATGGATTTGTCCACATCACGGAAGTTGATCCATTCGAAGCCTTCCCATGAAAAATCAACCTGGTGCATGGCCGGCTCGGTCTGGTACAAGTGATTCAGATCGGCCACAAACTGCTGCAGCTGTTTGTGAAAATCGTACTCAGTCAGATGCCAGTCCAGGCTGCGATCTTGATCCCACTCGTGCCACTGACCGAATTCGCCGCCCATGAAGAGCAGTTTTTTGCCGGGATGAGTGTACATGTAGCCATACAGCGCGCGCAGACCAGCAAATTTCTGCCAATCGTCGCCTGGCATCTTGGTGATCATGGCCTTCTTGAGATGTACGACTTCATCATGCGAGAAAGGCAAGATGAAATTCTCGCTGAACGCGTACATGAGCGAGAAGGTGATGCTGTTGTGATGGAAGCGCCGGAAAATCGAGTCCATCTCCATGTAGTCGAGCATGTCGTGCATCCAGCCCATGTTCCACTTGAGATCGAACCCGAGGCCGCCCACGTAACCAGGCCGGGTGACGAGCGGCCACGAAGTAGACTCCTCGGCCATCGTGAGCACGTCGGGGAATTCTTTATGCACCTGGTCGTTGAAGCGGCGGATGAAATCAACCGCATCCAGGTTCTCGCGTCCGCCGTACTGGTTGGGCAGCCAGTCGCCGCCCTCGCGGCCGTAATCCAGGTACAGCATAGATGCCACGGCATCCACGCGCAGCCCATCAATGTGGTACTTCTCTAGCCAGAAGAGTGCGTTGGAGATGAGGAAATTACGCACTTCGTTGCGCCCAAAGTTGAAGACGTAGGTTCCCCAATCCGGCTGTTCGCCGCGGCGCGGATCCGCATGTTCATAGAGATGCGTTCCGTCGAAAAAGCCAAGACCATGTGCATCGCTGGGAAAGTGCGCGGGCACCCAGTCCAAGATAACGCCGATGCCCTGTTGATGCAGCCGATCTACAAAATACATGAAGTCGCTTGGCGTGCCAAAACGACTGGTGGGCGCAAAATAGCCAACCACCTGGTAGCCCCATGATCCATCAAACGGGTGTTCGGCCACGGGCAGCAGTTCAACGTGGGTATAGCCGAGCTTCTTGACATAGGCCGCCAGGTCATCCGCCAAATCACGGTAGTTCAGAAAGCCGTTGGTCTCTGGCACACGCTTCCATGATCCCAGGTGCACCTCATAAATCGCCATGGGGGCGTTCAACCCATTGTGCTTTTTACGGCTCGCAATCCAGTCGGCGTCGCGCCAATCGTAATGATCAATGTCGTAAATGATCGAGCCGGTGTTGGGGCGCATTTCGGCATAGAAGCCATACGGATCAGACTTGTCGCCCAAGTACCCCATGTAGCGCGATTTGACCTCATACTTGTAGACTTCCCCCTGCACGAGGCCAGGAATGAAGAGTTCCCAGACACCGACCTGGGAACGCAGCTGCATCGGGTGCGTTCGTCCGTCCCATTGATTGAAATTGCCTTTGATGCTGACCCGCTCGGCGTTCGGCGCCCACACGGCAAAATGCACCCCCGACATGCCGTTGACTTCCACCAAATGAGCGCCCAGTTTTTCATACGTGCGAAAATGAGTCCCTTCACCCAGTAAGTGCAGATCAAAGTCCGTCAACTGCAAGGGATAGGCATAGGGATCTTCGATGTCCACTTCGCTGCCATCACGACCAACAAGGTGCAAATGATAGGCGAAAACTTCGTCTACGTCCTCAAACACCGCTTCGAAGAATCCTACCGCATTGAGGTTTTCCATGGCCGTACGCTGCGCAGGATCATGCTTGGCAACGACGTACACCTCGGCGTCCAGCGGTCGGAACGTGCGAATCGCCACGGCCTTGCGTCCATCGGCTAATTCCTTCACGTGTGGGCCTAACACGTCCATGGGCGCGCCATGATACGCAAATACAATGGCGTCTATTTCACCGTCCAAAACAGTTCTCATGGTCTTCTGGTTCCTTCCTTTGTCACCCCTTTTGGGCCGCGGTGCCCCGTTCTCTACGTATCTATTTTACTCGATATTGACTTCCACTTCAACTCAGCCGTTGACGCCTTTGCCCCGTGCACACGGCTGTGTTATACTGCGCAAAGGCCAGGCGTCTGCGCAATGCCTGGCAAGCCCACGCCCGCCTCGGTCGGCAAAGATCGGCTTGAGGCGAGCCGCTCCGGTTGTTGAAGATTAACAAAGTAAACCGACAATCAGGCCGGTCACCCGCCGGTTTCGCCCAGTCCGCTTCAGCGGACTTCAGCTATCAGCCTGAACTTCAGTTCAAGGCGTTTGCACGGCAAACCCAAAGTGCGGAACCCGCCTTCGAATGAATTCGAGGCTGATAGCTCAAGTCGGCTCAAAGCCGACTGCCATCGCGGTCGTATCCTGTCCGCTCAAGAAAACCTATCGTTATGTCGGCCATGTGTTTGGAAAAATTGTTAATCTTCAACAACCGCCAGGCGACGATGCAAGCAAACGGGAGCGTTAGAGGAACTGCTTGAAAATTCAGACAGTGCATTGGCACAGAGCCATCCTGGCGACGTACCTGGTTATTGGCGTTCTGTTTGCGGTCAACACTCCCGCGTGGCAAGCGCCGGATGAACCGGCTCACTACAATTATGTACATTTCGTTGCCGTACACGGTGCTCTGCCGGTTTTGCAGCCGGGAGACTACGACCAGGCCCAACAAATGCAGGCGATTGATGCCCGCTTTGGCCCCGGTTCCTCTATCGCAGCCTTTCGTTACGAGTTCCACCAACCGCCGCTTTATTATGTGCTGGCCGCGCCGATCTTCCGCTTGACCGCAGGCGCCCTGCTCCCGCTGCGTCTTTTTTCCGTCTTTCTGGGCGCCTTGCTCCTCTTGGTGATCTACCGCGCCGCCGCGCTGATCCTGCGGCCCGCGCTGGCCCTCGGCGCCATGGGCTTCGTCGCCTTCTTACCCATGCACGTTGCCATGCTCAGCGCGGTCAACAACGACAGCCTGGCCGAACTGCTCATGGCCGTGATGCTGTGGCAATGTCTACACCTGCTGCTGTATCCACCCCGCCAGTCGCTGCGGCCCTGGTTCGGCCTCGGCGCAGTCGCTGGCCTGGGGTTGATCACCAAAAGCACGGTCTATGGCCTGCTGCCCATGCTGGGCGTCACGTTGATCGTGGCCTGGAGGGATCGGCCGCGCCAGGCTGGAGACAGGCGCCGCGATGCCAGCATCTTCCTGGCTGTGCTGGCGCCGCTGCTCGTGCTGGCGCTGCCCTGGTGGCTGCGCAATCTGGCCGTCTACGGTGGAACCGATTTTCTCGGTCTCAACCGCCACGATGATATCGTTCTGGGGCAGCTGCGCACGGCTGAGTTTCTCGCGCAGCAAGGCTGGATCAGCCTGGTCGCACGCTTCACCACCTGGACATTCCGCTCCTTTTGGGGACAGTTCGGCTGGATGAGCGTGCTGCTCGATGGCCGCATATACACGACGCTACTTATCCTCAGCGCGGCGACGGCTGTGGGCGCGCTGGCGGAGCTGCGCCGCGTCGCGGTGGTGTTCCTTCACCTGCCCGCGGTGAGCTACCAGAGCCCGCTGAACGAGGCGCAGCAGGTGATGGTCGCGGTCCAGCAGATCGTGCACAGCGCCGAGGGGAGCATCAACCAC
>JBGAVB010000160.1:0-6302 GCA_044228345.1 Anaerolineae bacterium
AGCCGCAGCGGAAGAGGACGAGGAGGCTGCGACAGCGGCCGCGACGGCCCCGTTGGCAACGCGCCCGTCGGGCACGATGCGAACGCGCCCCAAGAAAGCCAAGGGCACCCGTGCACCCACGCTGCGCAAGACACGCTGTTGCTTAGCCATTGCGGGTTGAAAACTCCGTCAACCAGGGGAGAAGTTCCTGCAAGCGTGCGCCCAGCACGCCAAGTTGATGGGTGAACAGCAGAAAGCCGACATAGATCAAGAAAAGGCCGCTGATGAACGAGATGACGCCAAGATAGGGTCGGGCGCGACGCAGAACGCCGGTCATGGACTCCAGCAGCAGGCCCGTCAGCAGGAAGGGAATGCCGAGACCCAGGGAATAGGCCGTCAGCACGACGGTGCCGCGGCCGACCGATTCGGCGGAGGAAGCTGCAAGTAAGATCGTGCCCAAGATCGGTCCGACGCACGGCGTCCAGCCAGCGGCAAAAAAGATGCCGACCAGGAAGGAGGAGAAAAAGCCCAGAGTCGGATTGGCCTGTACATGAACGCGTTTCTCGGTGTAAAGCAGGGAGTTGAACCACTTCAGAGCCGGCAGGGCCACCTGGCCCACGACGCTGTCGCGCCACGTCGGTCGCGCCTGGATGGCGCGTTCGATGGCCGTGAAGAGGCCCATCATGTGCAGCCCAAACAGAATGACGATGACGCCGCCGATCTTCTGAATGGTGTACACTTCCTGGTTGAGCAGCTGCCCTACGGCGCTGGCCGTCGCGCCCAGGAGCACGAAAATACTGGTGAAACCAAGCACGAAGAAGACCGCGTGCAAGAAGGTCACGTAGTTGTTGCGCTGCGTGGTGCCCACGGTCGTGACCGCCGTGCCGCCGAGGTATCCAATATACGCCGGCACCAGCGGCAGCACGCAAGGCGAAACAAATGAGATGAAGCCAGCTACAAAAGCCGGTACGACCCCGATATCCATGTCAAACTCACTTCTCAGGTTCTTCGTTGAGTGCGCTGATCTCCTGATTCAGGGCTTGATAGCGCCGGACCAGGCTCACAACGACACCCACAACGATAGCCAGGGCGAAGGCATACCCTGCGATTAAGTATTGCATAACTTTTTCCTAACCCTGAATGCTCATGATTGTCCGCTGCGCTGTTCACGCAGCACAGCCACACGATCACGCATCTGCTCCAGGCGCACGCGATGAATCATGAGCGTGATGAAGAGCAGGGTGTAAACCACCATGCCCAGCATCATGACCAGGCGAATGCTCGGGCCCATGGCAAAACCGCCCTGGGCCGCAGCGTTTTCACCTCCAATTACCACGGGGTGAATCGTTCGCCACCAGCGAATGGAGAAATAGGTGAGCGGCACGCCGATGAAGGCAAAAATGCCGTACACCGAGGCAAAGCGCGCGCGCTGTTCAGGGTTCTCAACGGCGCCGCGCAGCATCAGGTAGGCGATGTACAGGAGCCAGACGATAGCCGATGTGGTCAGCCGCGGATCCCAGGTCCAGTAGGTGTTCCACGTTGGCTTGGCCCAGATCGAACCGGTGATGAGGGTGCCGGTGGCAAAGGCAATGCCCAGCTCCACACCCGACACGCCGATCGTGTCCCAAATTTTGCGCCGCGTAACCAGGTAAAGGATGCCGGCGATGAAGGTCGCCAGGAAAGCCAGGCCGGCCGCGGCGTTGTTGCCCATATGAATGTAGAAGATGCGCTGCGCGTCCTGTTCAGCGCCCTGCAAGTTGGCAGCCGGCGGCGCCCAAATAAGGGCCATATACAAGAAACCTAGCAGGGCCGCGCCAGTAATGATATTGAGAATGGTGAGGGGAAGATTACGCTGCGCTGTCATCTGTTTTCTCCTCTCGGTCTTTATTCTTCGACGACAAAATCAAAGGTCATGAACGAAGCCGCAATGTACATGATGTCAAACACGACAAGCAGCTGCACCCAGTTGCTCAGATCGGCCAGCGCGTCGCCATCTAGCAGGCCGCCCGTGGCGCGGACTCCAGCGATGAGCACCGGCACCATCACCGGTAAGAGCAGGATGGGCAGAAGCACTTCACGCGCCCGCGTGTTCACCGACAACGCGGCAAAAATAGTGCCGACGGCGGCAAAGCCGATCGTGCCCAGCAGAACGATGAGCAGAACCGCGGGCGTCAACAGGGGAACAAGAAAGGCCTCCACCACGAGCATGAATACCAGGTTGGCGAGCATCTTGCCAAAATAGATCGCGCTGCGATCCACCGGGGTCAGCAACAGTCCTTCCAGACTTCCTTTATCCTTTTCCAGGACAAAAGACCGATTCAACCCCAGGACGCCGGAGAAGCTGATTGCCACCCACAGGACGCCGGGCACGACCTGCCTGGCATTGTCCACACGCAGATCGAACGCAAACTGGAAAATGATCACCGACAGCAACGCGAAGACGAACATCGCGCTGAAGATGTCCTTGGTGCGCAGTTCCGCGATGACATCTTTCCAAAAGACGGCGGCTACTTTTCTTAGATAGCGCATCGTCGTTCAGTCTGGTTGCGATTATTCACGCAACCTCCGTATGAGTACGATAAATAAGCTGAAAATCGGCCACGGTCAGCGCCTTCGAGGGGCCGTCGAAACGAATTTTGCCGGCATTGAGAATCAGCGCACGGTCAGCCCACGTGAGCCCGCGCTCCAGGTGGTGCGTCGTCAGCAGGACGGTGCGCCCGGCGTCGCCCACATCTTCCAGCACCTGGCGCAGCATATCGGCCGCGGCTTGATCCAGTCCCGTGTCCGGCTCATCCAGCAGCAAGATCGGCGGGTTGTGCAGAATCGCGCGCGCAATCGCCAGGCGCTGCACCATGCCGCGCGAGAAGGTGCGCACCGGTTCGAGCCGTCGCGTCCACAGGCCCACGCGGCGCAGGACATCTTCCGCGCGTGCGCCCAGGTTGGGCACATCGTACATGGCGCCGTAGAAAGCCAGGTTCTCCCAGGCCGTCAGGTTGTCGTAGAGCAGCGGCGCGTGGCTGACAACGCCCAGGTAGCGCCGAATATCGTCGCCAGCCTTGCGCACATCCACGCCGCCCAGGAGGATGCTGCCAGTGGTGGCTTTGCTCAAGGTTGAGATGATGCGGACGAGCGTCGTCTTGCCCGCGCCATTCGGCCCGAACAAAGCCACCCGCTCACCTTCCGCCAGGGTCAAGTCAATGCCCCGCAGGACCTGGTGCGGCCCAAACGCCTTGCGCACCTGGCGGACTTCGATCATGGGCGCGGCGTCGCTCATGCCCCGCCAGCCCCAGCAGCGTCCTGCAGATCGGCCAGGGCCTGCGCCACGGCCAACAGATCGGCCTTCAACTCGCCGCGTCGACTGCGGTAGTCGGCTTCGTTGATCTTGCCGGCGGCATAACTGTCGTCCAGTTGGGCAATCGCCAGAATCAAGCCCTGGCGCTTGCGCTGTAAGGCGTCGGGATCAGTCACGGCGAGCGCGGCGACCTCCTCAGGCTCATCGTCGTCGGCGTCAGCGTCTGCCGCCCGCCGGCGCTGCCGCACCGCGTAGAAGAGCACGCCGAGCAGTCCTAGCGCAGCCAGCCCCGCCACGCCGACGGCGAGCCAGGGCGAATTCGCCTGCACGGCGGCGGCCGTTTGCGGCGCGCGATTGAAGGGCAAATTGGTCATTGCCAGCTCAATCGTCTTGCCCGCTGGTACATCGCTGGCCGTGAAATTGAAATACGTGGCTTGATCCACCTGGCGCGGTGCGCCTTCCTGCAAATCAGGGCTTGTCACTTTGGCCCCGACATCGGCCACCAGCACGTTCAGGCTGCGCAGCGTCACGGCCACGGGATGCTTGATATCGAGCGTCAAGGAGGAAAAGGGCATGACGTAGCGCAGCAGGGTCTGGCGCACGCCTTGCCCAGGCGGCAGCGGCAAGGTGTCCACGGCGCCGGTTGCCGTAGGCTGATAGCGCCGGCCCAGGTCGCCATCATCGAAGGTCAGGTTCTGAAAACCGTTCGGGAGGTCGAATGGCAAGACGCTCCTGACCGTAGAGGTTGTCGCAGCCGATGGCGCGCCAACATAGACACGGTCGCTGTTGTTGCTCCAAATGTACAGCTCCGCGACCAGCAGCTGCGACTGATCGAACTCGAAAAACCAATGCGCACGCTCGACCGCTATGCTGCTGGCGTCGGTGGTTGGCTCGTAGACCGAAATCGGTCCGGGCCGTGACGCCTGCTGCTGGGTCAAGGTGATCACGCCCGTGCTGTAGGGCACGTCCTTGAAAGACAAATTGGCGACGTACAGCCAGCTCGGGTCGGTGTCCAGCTTGTCAAAGCGATACAGCCCGGTGACAGAGGTTGTGGTGCTGATCTCGGTGATCAGGTTGAAGTCATCGAAAATGCTCAGGGTAACGGTCAGACCGCTCGTGGGATCGCCCTGCGGTGTATCATTGGTCACGACGCCAGAAATGAGACCAACGCCGGGTGTGTAGGCGCGGGCCGTGAGCGGCGGCAAGGTCCACGTGCGCACAAACTCCAGCGCGGCCCAGCGATCATCATCCTTCAGACTGGCGACGCTGCTGTGCGCCGGGTTCTTCAAGACTTCAAACCAGGCGCGCTGGCTCTGGCTGGCCGTCGCCGCCAGGTTGGTCAGATCGGGCAGCGCGCCGTCGGCCGCGGGGCCGTCGCCCTTGCCCGCGTCGCCATGGCAGCTGGCGCAGTTGGCTTTGTAAACCGTTTCACCCTGCTGCAGCTCAGCCGCATCATGGTGCAAGGACCAGGTAAAAGCCAGCACATTCCAGATGTCCTGATCGCTGGTGCTCTGCCCGAAGGGCGGCATCAGGCGCTCGATGCGGCCATTCTTGACAACGTTGAAGAGATCGGCCGGCGCTTTTTCCCACATGACGGCAGCATCCGCAAATTGGGTTGGGGGGAATTGGAGCTGCGCGGCGCGCACGCCGTTGCCCATGCCCGCATCGCCGTGGCAAGGGGCGCACTTCGCCGTGTAAATGGCAAGGCCGGCGCGGGCGTCCGCAATCACGGGGGGCGGCTGCTGAGTCTGCGGCATGGCAGAGGCGGGAGAGGAAAGCAAGAGAATCAGCGCCATGGTCAGAGGCGCGGCAAAGATCAACAAAGAGAGGGCTGCGGACGACGCGCGTGAGCGGCGGGGACAGCCTTGCGCTGCGTCTGTCGCCCTGGACTGGACGATGTTTCGATTCAACGTGTCACCACCGTCCGCTAACTGATCTTCTTGACTTCTTGCGGGGCTTCTTCATAGCGCGACGGGCACTTGAGAAGCAGTGTGTCGGCTTCGAGCACGCCATCGGCGCGCAAACGGCCTTCCACAATCGCAATGGAGCCTTCACGCGTCATGTTGTCGGGCTGCACGCCGTGGAAATGAACAGCCAGCTTCTCGCCGGTGCCCTTCTGATCCAAAATCGTGAAGTTCAGGTTGAAGTCGGAGGCGCTCCAACTGACCGTGTTGGTTTCGACCAAGCCGCTCACGCGCAGCTTGCGGTCAATCAGCGCCGACTGCTGCGCTTTTACCTCGCTGACTTCTTTGTAGTAAGCGCCATCGCTGCCAATCATCGAAACGATGAGATAAAGGATCACGGCCGCGATGAGAGCGCCGCCGATGATGAACTTCATTTGTTTGTTGGCTGTGCGGGCGCCAGTCTGAATGCGTGGAATGGCGGCTGATTCGGCCATGGAAGATACCTCTTTCCGGTTAGTTTGTTACTGCGGGCCTATTATATCATTTGACCGTGAGACTGTCAACGACAAAAATCACTGGTAGAAGGCTTGCTCCCACACAGCATCTATAGGGTCAAACCCACTCGGATCCACGAAACGCAAAGGATTATTGGCCGCGTAGGTGTATCTATTCAGGCTTTGCAGATTTCCTGGATTGGGAACCAGTGTATCGGCGCTGATGAACCGCCCGATGGCCGGATCATACCACCGGGCGTTGTAGAACAGCAAACCGCTGCCGCTGTCCTTGCGCTGACCGGTGAAGTGGCGCTGCGACTTCGGCGAGGTCAGTCGAGCCGTGGGCGTCGAAGCTGTAGCGACTCTCCCCCACGGTTTGCCCTCAGCCTGTCGAAGGGGCTTGTAGCGAATCTCCGACAGCCGGACGCTGCTCTCGTTGACCGCTTTCTCTGCCACGAATTTCACGAATTCTCACGAATCGAACTCTTGCCTTCGTGTCAATTCGCGCCATTCGTGGCAAAAGTCCGCCCGCCGTGCTGCCCAGGCCTGCCCTGAGCGGCGACTGCAAGTCGCCTGCCGAAGGGTGATCGGTCGCCAGCCAGCAGAGCATCCCTGCCACACGGAGCGCTGTTT
>JBGAVB010000161.1:0-6277 GCA_044228345.1 Anaerolineae bacterium
GCCGCGGGCGGGGAAACTGTCGTGGCGCAGAATGACCAGCTCCGCATCATCTACGATGGTCAGGCTGATGCTGTAGTCGGCGCCAGGCGCGGCCAGGGCCTGCCAGAAAAGCGTTACCGACAGGGTCTGGCCGGGCGTCAAGTCAGTTTCGGGCACGGAAACGGCGCGCAGGCGCAGGGTTTGGTCGAAGGTAGCATCCACTGCGGTGGCGGCGGCGACTGCCGCCGGGCTGGGCGCGGATGGGGCGGCGTACGCCGGCGCGATGGTGAACCAGGGAATCGCCGCGGCCAGGAGAATCAAACCGCTGCCCAGCCAGAGGCCCACCCGATCGCGCCACACGAAGGGCGTCAAGGTGTTGACGCCCGCAGCCCAGAGCACCGCGACGGCAGCCAGGGCCGGGAAGAGGTTGCGGCCTTGCGGCGGGTAGAGGGTGGTCCAGCCCCAAACTGACACGAAGACGATCAGGCACCAGGTGATCAAGAGCCAGAGTTTGAGTGAACTGCCGCGCGCGGCGCGGGCCAGATGCTCGCTGGCTGTGCGTTCGACCAGGCGCAAGCGGTTGAATCGCCACCAGACGATGAGGGCGCCCAGGCAGCCGATGATCCCGACGATGGTGAGTACATTGTAGACAACGTAGACCCAACCCGGCGGAGGCACGTTGAGCCAGCCGAACAAGGCCCAGAATGAACGCCAGGCGTAGCTACCCTGTCGCACAAACTCACTCCAGGTGGGCCAGTCCGGCCGCGGGGGCAGCAGTTCGAAGAGGCTGCGTAGGCCAAAGACATTGCCGCTGAGCAGTAGATTGCGGATGTACCACCAGCCCGCGGCGAGGAACGCCAGTCCAAAGGTGATTCCGTGCCATTGCCAGAAATAGGTCCAGGAACGTTCGTGGATGGCAAAGGCGGTCAGAATAATGAAGGTGAGCGGCAGCAGCAGGAGGGCGTTTTGTTTGGTCAAGGCGGCCAGCCCCAGCGCCAGGCCCAGGCCAATCAGGCGGCGCGTGGTAGGTGGCCGGTTGAGGGTGCGGGCGAGCAGCAAGAGAATGAGCGCGGTGGCGGCTACGACCAGATTGTCGTTATTGACCGACGCACTGATGAAGATGAACTGCGGATTGGTCGCCACGAACAGCGCGGCCAGTTGGGCAATGGCAGGCTGGTTGGGGAACACCTGCCAGGCCAGCCCATAGGCGCACGACACGGTCACTGCGCCAAGCAGCAGCGAGAAAAGGCGCAGCACGCGCATGGCGAACACCGCGCCGCGCAGAGGCCAGGCGTAATCAGCCCCGTGAATGACATGATTGACATTGGCGATGGTTTCGGTCTGATTGAGCGCCGCATGCGGATTGAGGCGGATGATTTGACTGGCATCGCTGAGGTCAATGGGCAGGGTTAGCCAGTCGGCCAGAAGGTAGTAGAGCGGGGGCTGCGCAGCCAATTGGCGCATCGGCGAGTCGGGCGCGGCCAGGGCCGGCGGCAGGCCGTGGCCTTCGCGCAGCCAGCGGACAAACTGGAAGTGCAGGTCTTCATCAGGCGACTCGAAAAGCGGGTTGACCAGGCTGTAGGTAAAGCCCAACAGCAGGAAAACGATCAAAATGAAAATGAGGGGGCGTCGCGCCGCCGGTGGTTGTTGATCGAGCATGGTACCTGTCCCAGGTTGCTTGGCGGCCCGCACGGGGCCGTGCGCGGAGATTATAGCACAGCGCGGTCAGAAGGCGAATGACCTGCCGACCAGAAAGGACGTTTGATGCACAGCGTGCCAACGGATACGCCGAATGAGGTTGAAATCGTCGCCGCGGAGAACCGCTTGATCTGGCATATTCACGCGGCGCCCACGCACGCGGAGGTAAGCCTGCGCGGCCATCGTGTGCGGCTGGAGGCGTTGGCTGACAGCGGGGGCGGCATCAGCGTGGTGGTTGAGGCGGAAGCGCCCTTTGCCCTGGAGATGGAGGCAGGCCATACTGTTTTCTACGAATCCGTGCCCGCCGGACGCACGGCCTATCTGCTCACCTACCTGGATCGCACCGATGTGCGCCAGGTTTGACAGAAGTCGGGTTTCCACTAGAAACCCGGCTTCTTGCGCGCTGACTTTCATTGCGAACAGAAGTCGGATTTCACAAGAAACCCGACTTCTTGTTTGACCTGACCTGCATCATTGGCGCTTTACCACTGATCTGCTACACTGTCTGCAAGGCGCGCGGCCTTGCGCCCGCCCACTGGGGCGATCAGGAGTGAATGCCTCCGCCTATCGAAAAGAATCTTGTCAGCCACATTATTAATAGAAAGAGGTACATCATGTCGGTCAAGATTGTGAAGGATATTATGCACAAGGGCGTCATTGCCTGCCATCCCAACACGGCAGTGACCGAGGTTGTGCGCGTCCTGGCAGATACTGAAGTCCATGCGATTGTTGTCACCGGTCCCGACGGCGAACTGACAGGCATCATCTCGCACATGGACGTGATTCCCTTGTTTGGGCAACCGCTTGAGGGTAAGACGGCCGGCGAGATCATGACCCGTAATGTCGTCACGGCCAGCCTGGAGAATACCGTGGGTGAGGCGATGAAGCTCATGGTCGAAAAGCATATTCACCGCGTAGTTGTCACTGAGACGGGGCCGAATGGGGCGCGGATTCCCGTCGGCGTCCTTTCGACGACCGACATCGTGCGCGAGATGCGCGGGTCGCGCTGGATGTGGTATTTTAGCCCCAATCCCTGACCCCGGCGAGTCGCAACCAAGAGGCTCACAGCCGTGTGATCGGCGCGTTGCGCGCTGGTCGCCGAATCAACTTGAAAAGCGAGAACAATCATGACTGCAACCATCATTGATGGCAAGGCGGTAGCGGCGCGCATCCGCGCAGACCTGGCGCTGGAAGTGGCCGCGCTGCGCGAGAAGACCGGCCGCGTGCCGGGTTTGGCCACCGTGCTCGTGGGCGAAAACCCCGCATCGCAGGCTTACGTTAGCTCCAAGCGCAAGGCGTGCGCGGAGCTTGGCATCGAGTCGTTTGGGCATGAACTGCCGGCGTCCATCGGCCAGGCCGATTTGGAGGCGCTCGTACGCGATCTCAACGCGAACCCGGCCGTCAACGGCATCCTGGTGCAGCTGCCGCTGCCCGCGGGCCTGGATGAAGAGGCTGTGCTGAGCACCATCAGCCTGGAAAAAGATGTAGATGGATTTCACCCGATCAACATTGGGCGGCTGAACATGAAGGGGCGTCCGCCGCTGTTCGTGCCCTGCACGCCGTTGGGCTGCCTGACCTTGCTCGAAGACGCGGGCGTGCACATCAGCGGCGCAGACGCCGTGGTGGTCGGTCGCAGCAACATTGTGGGCATCCCAATGGCCGCGCTGCTGCGCAACCATGACGCGACCGTCACCGTTTGTCACAGCCGCACGCGCGATTTGCCCGCCAAGGTGCACCAGGCCGATATCGTAGTGGCGGCCATCGGCCGACCGGAGATGATTCGCGGCGATTGGCTGAAGCCAGGCGCCGTGGTGATTGACGTGGGCATCAACCGCATCGCCGACGCCAGCAAGAAGATCGGATCACGCCTGGTGGGCGATGTCGCCTTCGAGGAAGCCAGGGAGGTGGCCGGCGCCATCACCCCGGTGCCTGGCGGTGTTGGTCCGATGACGATCGCCATGCTGCTGCAAAATACCGTGACCAGCTTCAAGCGCGCGCACGGGTTGTAACCCATGGCTAAAGAACGAGCGGTTGAGGAGATTCAAATTCAGATTGGCGACAGTCGCTATACGTTGACAGGCGGCGGGTTTGCGGATATGGTGGAAAAGGTCAAGGGTGTGCCGGGGCGCCGCTTTCGCTCTTTTGCCAATGACAAACACTGGGTGCTGCCGGTTTCACCAGAGGAAGCTGAGGCTGCGCTCAGTCCCTACCACTTGACCCAGGTGGGCAAGGCGCTGAAAGTTGCCATCATGGATCCGACCAACATGCCCACCTCGCCGGACGAGGCGCTGCCGTTATTGCAGGAAAATCGCGCCCTCTTGGAGAAGATGATCCAGGATCTGCGCGATGTTCCCTTTGTACTTGGCCGGGAGCCTGGTCATCTGGGCGCGGAGGAGAAGAAGCTGGTCATGCGGAGTGCGCGGGCTGTCGTGGGTTGGAAGGGCTGAGGTGCAGCGCTTCCCACGCAAAGCCCAGGCGCATCTGCACGGGCGCGGCGCGGCCGTTGAGCAGAACGTACGGCGCGGCCTGCGCCACATCCACGCCTAATTTCTTGAGCTGGCCTAAGTCGCTGAGCTTGCCATCGAGGCGAGCGCGCAGAATGTTGCGCATCGTCTGAGGGCCGATGCCCGGCACGCGCACCAGGTCTTGCGGCGCGGCGCGGTTGATTTCGAGTGGGAAACGCTCTGGGTGCCCCTGCGCCCAGAGCGTTTTTGGATCCTCATCGAGCGGCAGATTGCCCCCGCCGTCGAACGGCAGTTCTTCGACGCGAAAGCCGTAGGCGCGCAGCAGGAAATCGCTCTGGTAAAGACGAAATTCACGCCGCGGCGGCGTGGCGGGCGCACCTTCCAGCGGGGTGTCGCGCACCGGGCTGAACGCGCTGTAGTAGGCGCGGTGCAGCCCCACCTCGCGGTACAGTCGTTGACTGGCGCCGAGCAGATCGCGGTCGCTCTCGCCGGCCGGGCCAACCACGAACTGCGTGACCATGCCGGCGCGAGCCACCTGCTGGCCGCTGCGGCCAGGTGGACGGCGCGCTCAATCTGTGCTTCTTCGGCCGCAGGCAGCATCTTCAGATGGATGTACCCGCGGAAGCCGTACTTGAGCCGAATCAACTCCACGGTCTGCAGCATGCGATCCATCGAGCGCACGGTGCCGATGATGCCGGAGCTGAGAAAGAGGCCTTGCACCAGCCCAGCCCGCTGCATCTGGTCGAACGATGCGGCCAACTCGTCCGGGCTGAGGGTTTCGCGGCGAAAATTGCGGCCGGCGCGGAAGGGGCAGTAGTAGCAGTTCTTCTCACACGCGCTCGTCTGCAGAATTTTCAGGATAGGCACCTTGCGCCCGTTTGCGCTGAGCTGTGCGATCGAATCACGCAGGTCTGGCACGCGCGCTGGAATCGTGGGCATCGGCTCGCCGGCCTCCAGGCACGCGTCGTACTGCGCCGCTTGTTCCAACCACTCAATCTTCGTGCGTACGTCCATGGTATGCGCCGCCCTGGTGAGAAGATAGGGGACAGCCCTATTATACAGAACAGATGTGCTATTAGCAAATCAGGGAAAGGCGTCCAGCCTGAAAGTGGATGCTTTCCGCCGGCTTGACGCATGGTGGCATCAAGCCTATAATGATCTTGGCCAACATCTTGGCTAAGATAAGCCGATGGTTGAAACGGTGCAACGAGAAGGTGAGAGGTGTCGCCATGCTGATTCTGTCTGTAAGCGAAGCAAAACGCCAGATCAAAGATCTAGTCGAACAGGTTGGCCGGCGCAACCAGGTTTATTACATCACGCGTTACAGTCGGCCCAAGGTGGTGATGCTAATCGTGGACCAATACTAAAGCCTGGTGCAACAGGTCCACCTATTGCAGGACGAGCTTGCGGCCGTCTCCGCAGCGTTGGACGCGCCCCCAGACGACGACGCTCCGATCTGGCTGCCCACGCCTGATGGCGGCACGCAGGCCTTTCAGCCGCACCGTCCTCTTTCAGCGGAAGCGCGCGACGCGATTCGCCGTGCCGCGCAGATGGCGCTGACGCAGCGTCATCGGACGGACGAACAAGTCATCCAGGACGGTCGCATAGCGCTGGATCGTGCGCGCGAGGAAGCGATTCAGGACGGCCGCGCCATTGACCGCGAGGCCGAGGCGGCTTCTGATGACTGAGCTGGCCAGCGAGGATCCCGTTTCAACTGGTTCTTTCCATTCAGGAAGCAGGACGTTCCGAGCCGTATTGGATACCAACGTGCCTATTGCGGCCCATCTCTCCCGCAACTCGCGCAGCCCAACGATCGAACTGCTTGAACGCTGGCGGGCCCGCGAGTTCACACAGCTCTACTCTGACGACCTGCTGGTCGAGCTCGTAGAGAAGTTCCAGGCTCGCAAGATCGCGGCCGATGCTGCTGATCGCTATGTGGCCGACCTGATCTTGCTTGGCGAGCACGTCGCCGTTACGCCGGAGCAAATGCCGGCCGTCATCAAGGCCGATCCTGATGATGATGCTATCCTGGCCTGCGCACTCGTCGGCGGCGCGACCCATATCGTGACCTACGATCCCCATTTCGCCGTTCTGGGCGGCGCCTACCAGGGCATCCCCATTCTCGACGGCCTGCA
>JBGAVB010000162.1:0-6275 GCA_044228345.1 Anaerolineae bacterium
GACGGATTGTGGCCTTCCAAACGCGCAATCCCATTCATCGCGCGCACGAGTACATCCAGAAAGTTGCCCTGGAGATTGTAGATGGTCTGTTCTTGCACCCGTTGGTGGGCGAGACCAAGGGCGATGATATTCCGGCCGATGTGCGCATCGAAAGCTATCAGGCCATCTTGCGCGACTACTACCCGCCCGAGCGCGTGCTTTTAGGCGTCTATCCCGCGGCGATGCGCTACGCCGGCCCGCGCGAGGCCATTTTCCACGCCATTGCGCGGCAGAATTACGGCTGCACGCATTTCATCGTGGGGCGTGACCATGCTGGCGTTGGCCGCTATTACGGCACCTATGACGCCCACTACATCTTCGACGAGTTCTTGCCGCACGAATTGGCGATTACGCCGCTGTTTTTCGAACACGCCTTCTTCTGCACCCAGTGCGGCACCATTGTTTCGCCCAAGATTTGCCCGCACGACAAGAAGTACCACATCGTTTTGAGCGGTTCCCAGGTGCGGCAGATGCTCGAAGCCGGCCAGCAGCTGCCGCCAGAATTCACGCGACCGGAAGTGAGCAAGGTGCTCGTCGAAGGCATGGCGCGCAAGCGCGAAGAGGAATTCCGCAAGGAAGAAGCAAAAAAAGCGAGCGCGGCGCCAGCCTGACCGCGGTTGGGTCTGAGCGCCGGGTATTCGATGTCGAGCCAGGGCGACGGGTATTAGTCATCGGGTTGGATTGCGCCGAGCCAACGCTTGTCTTCGAGCAGTGGCGCGCGGACTTGCCGACGCTCAATCGCTTGTTGAGCCGCGGCGTCTACGGCCGCCTGCGTTCATCTGACCCGCCCATCACCGTGCCGGCCTGGGCCTCGATGCTCAGCGGTCAGGATCCGGGCCAGCTGGGCTTTTACGGCTTTCGCAATCGTCGTGACTATTCCTATGAAGGCATGACGATTGCCAGCGGCGCATCGGTCAAGGTGGATCGGGTGTGGGATGTGATTGGCAGGCACGGTAAACGCTCCGTGGTGATTGGGGCGCCGCAGACCTATCCGGTGAAGCCAATGCATGGCTGGCTGGTCAGTTGTTTTCTGACCCCGCCTGGCGCCGAGAAGTTCACCTGGCCGCCGGAGCTGAAGGACGAAATCAGCCAGGCGCTCGACGGCGCAGCGTACGAGGTGGATGTTCACAACTTCCGCACCGACAACAAGGTGCAGTTGTTGGCCGATCTGTATCGCATGACGAACAAGCGCTTCAAGGTGCTCCATCATCTCCTGCAAAAGCCGTGGGACTTCTGCATGATGGTGGAAATGGGAACCGATCGCATCCATCATGGCTTTTGGGCTTTCATGGACCCTCGTCATCGCCGTTACACGCCGGGGAATCCATTCGAAAACGCCATCAAGGACTACTACCGCCACGTGGATCACCTCATCGGTGAGACGTTGGCGCAGGTGGACGACGATACGCTCGTGATGGTTGTTTCCGATCACGGCGCCAGGCCGATGATGGGCGCTTTTTGTATCAACGAATGGCTGATCGAACAAGGTTTGCTGGTGCTCAAAGAGTATCCGTCGGCCCAGGTTCCGCTGGAAAAGTGCGAAGTAGACTGGAGTCGTACGAAGGCGTGGGGAAGCGGCGGCTACTATGCGCGCGTTCATTTCAATGTGGCGGGGCGTGAGCCGCAAGGCGTCATCCCGCAATCTGCCTACAACGCCTTTGTGGACGAGATGATCCAGCGACTGGAAGCTACCACCGATCATGCTGGCCGCCTGTTGGGCACCCGAGCCGTGGCGCCGGCGCGAATCTATCGCGAAACGATGAACATTCCGCCTGACTTGATGGTTTACTTTGGCGATCTCTCCTGGCGCGCGCTCGGTTCCGTAGGCGGCGGCAAGGTTCACAGCTTTGAAAACGACACCGGCCCTGACGACGCCAATCATGATTGGCACGGCATCTTCATCGCCTTTGACCCACGCTGCGATCTGGGCGGGCGAGTGCTGGAGCCGCTCCACTTGCAGCAGGTGGCGCCAACCATCCTGGCTGCGCTGGATGTTCCTGCGCCGCCAACGATGGCAGCGCCGGCCATTCAATTCTATGAACATATTTAGGAAAGAGCAATGACTCAAAAAGGATTCACATTATGGTTCACCGGCCTTTCGGGCGCGGGCAAGACAACCCTGGCCGATCGAGTCTACGATGAACTCAAAGAACAACGCGGCCTCAAGGTTGAAAAGCTGGATGGCGACGTCGTGCGCACGAACCTGAGCAAGGGCCTGGGCTTCAGCAAGGAAGACCGCGACACCAACATTCGGCGTATCGGCTTTGTGTGCAACCTGCTTACACGCAACGACGTGATTGCCATTGCCTCCGCGATCAGCCCTTACCGCGCCATTCGTGATGAAAATCGGGCGTTGATTGGCGCAGATAGGTTCGTCGAAGTGTACGTAGACGCAACGCTCGACACCCTGCTGCAGCGTGATGTCAAGGGCCTGTACAAGAAGGCGCTGGCCGGCGAGATCAAGGAGTTCACCGGCGTCTCTGATCCGTACGAAGCGCCCTTGCACCCGGAAGTGCACGTCAACAGCAGCATTGAAACCGTGGCCGAAAGCTTTGGCGCCATCATGGCCTACCTGGAAAGGCATGGCCTGGTCGAAGCAGGGCCAGAGCCGGCTGGCTATTCAGACGACGAGGAAAAGGCCATCTCCGCGCACCTCGAAGCGCTGGGATACCTCTAAAGCACCAGCGCCCGGAGGCCCAAGCGGCCGGGCGCTTTTGCGTTCCAGGGGGTTTGTTATGAGTTTTCTCAATCGCCTGCGCGGCAAAGAGAGCCAACCGGCGGCCAAACCAGTCCGCAAACGCGTCTGTTTCATCGGACTCGATGGCACGCCCTATTCCCTGTTGCAGCGGATGATCCGTGAAGGCATCACGCCCAACATCGGCGCGCTCACCCGCGCCGGCTCTCTACGCCAGATGCACTCAGTCTATCCCTGGGTCAGTTCGGTCGCCTGGTCTAGCTTCATGACCGGGCAGAATCCGGCCAAACACGGCATCTTTGGCTTCGTGGATCGCGATCCGGCCACGTTGAAGACGTACATCCCAACCGCGCGCAATATGCTGTCGCCCACCCTGTGGGAATACCTCAGTCGCGCCGGCAAGCGCGTGGTGGTCATCAATGTACCGGTGACATTTCCGCCCAAGCCGGTGAATGGGGTGTTGGTTGGCTGTTTTCTCAGTCCAAGCCTGGAAAAGACGGTTTATCCCGCATCGCTCTTGCCCACCTTACAGCGGCTTGAATACCGCGTGGACACCGACCCCTGGAAGGCGCGCGAGAGTCGCGAGGCCGGCATGGCTGATATTCTTGATGCGCTCGAGAAGCGCGTGCGCACGATGTTCTACTTGCTCGAAAATGAAGATTGGGATTACTTCATGATGGTCATCATGGAGACCGATCGTCTGCATCATTTCTACTTCGAGCCGATGGAGCTGAACGATCCGGTCTGGGCGCCGGCGTTCTTCGATGTCTACCGCCGTATTGACGAGGCCATTGGCCAGGTGCGCGCCAGGCTGGATGAGAATACCACCCTGATGTTGATGTCTGACCATGGCTTCTGTTCGATCAAGCAGGAGGTTTTCTATAACCACTGGTTGGCGGGGGCCGGATACCTGAAGCTGAGCAAGCCGCCGGAACAGATCAAAGGCCCTGATCTGACGGCGCTGGCGCCCACATCCCTGGCCTACAGCCTCGATCCAGGGCGCATTTTCATCAACCTGAAGGGGCGAGAGAAGGACGGGTGTGTGGCGCCCGGCGCTGAGTACGAGCGCCTGCGTGATGAGTTGATTCAAGCGGCCGAGGCCCTGACCGACCCGGCGAGCGGCGAGCGGCTGCTGCTCAAGGCCTATCGGCGCGAGGAAATCTACCATGGACCTTATCTCGACCGCGCCGCCGACATCATTCTTGCCCCAGCCAACGGCTACGATCCCAAGGGCGCCCTGGCCAAAGAGTCGCTCACCTACAAGGACAAGATGATGGTCGGTATGCACACCTACGACGATGCCATGCTCTACATCGGCGGGCAAACGCTGCCGCCGCAGGAGGTGGACATCCGCGCCGTGATGCCAACCATCTTGCATCTGCTCGACGTGCCCGCGGCGGCCGATCTCGACGCACATTCCTTGCTGGGTTGACCAGCCACTGCGATGTAACATTCATTCCCGTCCATGACGTGGAGGAGCGAAATGCCGGCCTGGCGACCACATGGTTAGTCGTCAGGGCGGCATTTTTGGTTCGAATTCAATATGGTTCAGCTTTCTATCAGCAAAAAGGCTTGCATCTTGGGCGCACTTGTGGCATTATAGTGTTACGGTAAAGCCTGCGCCCCGGACCAAGATAGCCGCCGCATGATATCAAGCAGACTGGCATGGCGTCGTTGACCTTAAGGGCGATCTTGCGGCCCACGAGTCTTGTCGTATAGGCGAGCGAACTCCAAGTCCGTTGCATGCACGATCCCTGATGCTACCAAATTCATATTGACCTGATGGCTGTATGGTATTGCCCAAAGGGTGCGCTGCCGCCCCGTAGGCAAGGCGCCACGGACTTTGGGTCATTCTCGCCGGGCGCCGTCGGAGCTGTACCTGCTGGCAGACGCCTGGGAAAGGCAGCATGGCATGAGCAACAAAACGAGCGATCTATCCAAATCCTTGTCCACAACGGTCACGAAAAACGGGCGCCAGGGCGGTCAGGTCGCCACGTGGCGCGTACTGCTCTGGGCGTGCATGCTCATCGCGGCCGTCTGCCCGCCGGCCCGCGCCGCGGGCAACCTCATCACGGTTTGTGCCACGGGCGGCGATTTCACGACGATTCAGGCAGCGGTCAATGCGGCAAACGGCGCCGATGTCATATCAGTTTGTCCAGGGGTTTATCAGGAAAACATCGTGCTGCGCGCCGGCGTTTCGATCGAGGGCGAGGGCAGCGATGTGACCATCGTGGATGGCGGCGCCACCCAGAGCGTGGTGCGATCACTGACCGCCAGCATCGGCTCGGACACCATTGTCAGCGGCATGACCCTGCGCAACGGACGCGCAACCAGCGGCGGGGGCATCCTGGTGCGCCAGGGATCGCCGGTTTTCAGGAATCTGGTCATCGAGAACAGTGTGGCCTGGCAGGACCAAGGCGGGGGCGTGGCCGTCTTGGATGGCGCCAATGTCACCATGGCCAATGTGGTGGTGCGCAGCAACCGCGCGAACCGCGGCGGCGGCGTGGCGGTCTCAGGCAATAATTCGCGGTTGGAGATGGTGGACAGCCTGCTCAGCGCGAACAATGCCACAAGCGGCGGCGGCGCCGCCCTCGCCGGCGCGCGCGCCTACTTGAGTCTGACGAATACCCCGGTAGAGAACAATGTCAGCGCCAGCGTCGCCGGGGGCGTCATGTTCGACATCCTGTCCAGCGGCAGCGTGAATGGCGCGCGCTTTCAGGGCAACCAGGCGCGTGATGGCGGCGCGCTCTACGTGGTCAGCGCCAACGTTTCGATCAACGCGGTTGAGTTTACCGGCAACTCGGCGACCGGCCATGCGGGCGCGGTCGCCTATGTACAGCGCAGCACGGGAACGATTGCCAGGGCAACGTTTGTGGGTAATCGCGCGGTGAACGGCCACGGCGGCGCGGTCGTCATCCAGGACCTTTCGACGGTCTCAGTAAGCGACAGCACATTCCGCAACAATCAAGCGGCAAATGGCCTGGGCGGCGCGCTGAAAGTCTTTTCCAATGCAAACGTCACGATAGATCAAAGCACGTTCGAGAACAATAACGCATTGGACGCAGGCGCCCTCTTGGTGCAAACTGCAACCTTGACGGTCACCACGAGCACATTCCTGGACAACGAATCCACTCAGTATGGCGGCGCCCTGGTGGCCAATGAAGGCAGCGCGGTGACGATCACGGATAATCGTTTCGAGGGTAATGTGGCGGGCACGGATGGCGGCGCCTTGATTGTGCAAAACAATTCAACCGGAGACATCCGTCGCAACACCTTTCGTTCGAATCGGGCCAGTGGGGCGGCCGGCATTGGCGGCGCGATCAAGATCTATGGCACGGCGTCGCCCACCCTGAGCCAAAACACGGTGGAGAACAACGAAGCCTATGACGGGGGCGGCGTTTACATCGAAGAGTTTTCTGCTCCGCTCCTCGAAGAGAACAGCATCCGCGCCAATCACGCGACGCGTTACGGCGGCGGTGTGGTGATCAACAGCAGCTCCTCGCCCATCTTGCGCAATAACGTCATCCTCGGTAACACGGCG
>JBGAVB010000163.1:0-6257 GCA_044228345.1 Anaerolineae bacterium
AGGTTGACGATGTCCAGCACCCCAAAGACCAGGGTGTAGCCCATGGCAAACAGAGCCAGGGCAGCCCCTTGCCAGATGCCGTTGATGAGCTGCTGTGGGAGCTGTTCCATGTCTGTCCTATTCGAACAGGGCGAACTGACCATCCTTCACCATCTGCACCACCGGGGTGTGCTGCGGATCGCGATTGGCATCGAACGAGAACTTGCCCAGCACCGTGTCCATGCCCTTCGTCTGCGCAAGGGCGTCACGAATCGCCTGGCCGTCCGCTTTGCCTGCATGCTTGATAGCCGAAGCCATGATATAAACCGCGGCATAAGCCTGCGCCGCGAACTGGTCAGGGTTAGCGCCATACTTCGCGTGGTAGGCCTTGACGAAGTCTTGATTCCCCGGCGCCGTGGAATTGATGAACCAGGCCGCGCCCGAAATCGCGCCTTCGGCCGCTTTGCCAGCCAACTGCGCCAGCTTGGGCGAGTTGAAGCCGTTTCCGCCAATGAAACGGACCGAATCGGGGATGCCAAGCTGCCGACCCTGGGACATGATGCCAGCCGCTTCTTCGGCCAGCGCGGAAACCACAATGGCCTCTGGATTCAATCCCTTGATCTTGGTCAACTGCGCGGAGAAGTCGGTATCGCCCTTCTTGAACGTTTCCGTGGCGAGAATCTCCACGCCCTCGGCGTCCAGCGCGGCTTTGAAGGCATCGTAGCCGCTCTTAGTGAAGGCGTCGTCATCGCCGTAAAGGATGGCCACCTTCTTGTAGCCAAGCCTGGCCTTAGTCGCCTTGATCGTGTTCGGAATCACGGATGCTTCCGGCAAGCTGTCGCGAAAGACAAAATCGCCAATCTCGACGATGCCCGCGGCGGTGTTGGACGTAGCCAGCACGACGACCTTCTTTTCCTGGGCCCTGGGGTCCGCGGCCTTAGCTGAGTTGGAGAGGGTAGGGCCAAAAATGGCGACGACCTTGTCCTGGTTGATCAGCTTCTCGAAAGCCGCAATGGCGCCTTCTTTGGTAGACCGATCATCCTCGGTGATCAGCTTGATGGTCGCCTGGCCCAAATAGCCGGCCTTGTTGATCTCCTCCACAGCCATCTCGGCCGCCTGCTTTTGCGATGGGCCATAGATCGCGGCCGCGCCGGTCAACGACCAGACGGCGCCAATGGCAATCTGGCCACTCAAGGCGCCGGCGGCCGGCGCCGCGGTAGGCTGAGCGGCGGGCGCGCCGCAGGCCGCTAACAGGAGAGTGACTACCAACAACAAAGAGACAAGATGAAACTTCTGCATGATCTTTCCTCCAAGGAGCGGATTGTTCGTGTCGTTGTCGTAGGGAGTCTGAGAGGCGGGCGCAATGATACCATAGGCGGAAAGACGCGTCAAAGGACGATTGGAGAGGCTGTCGGCGCGCGCGGATTTTGGGGAAACAGGCGTTTTTCGTGTATGATAGCGGCTCATTTGGATGAGAAAGTGAGGCGAGACAGGCAAACATGACGCAATTCAAGGACATTTATGCGGGTCGCAAGCCGTCCTTATCCGTGGAGATCTTCCCGCCACGCACCGAACAAAGCTCGGCTAATCTGCAAGACGAGCTGACGCACCTGGTGGCGCACCGGCCGGCGTTCGTTTCGGTGACCTACGGCGCGGGCGGTTCCACGCGCGCCAAAACGTTGGAAGTGGTGGAGATGATCCACACGCGTTTTCAGGTGGTGAGCGTGCCTCATTTCACCTGCGTCGGCTCCTCGCGCGCGGACATTCGGGAATTTGTGGATCGCGCGCTGGCCCAGGGGGTGCGAAACCTGGTGGCGCTGCGCGGCGATCCGCCCCGGGGCGCGGAGCAGTTTACGCCAGCGGCCGATGGTTTTCGCTATGCCAATGAGCTTGTGGCGTTTATCAAGGACTACACCCCGGAACTTGACATCGCGGTGGGCGGTTATCCAGAGGGCCATGTCGAATGTCGAGATCTCACGCGGGACGTCGAGAACCTGAAGCGCAAGGTGGATGCCGGCGCTTCCGTCGTGCTGACGCAGGTCTTCTATGGGAACGCGGATTTCTTCCGTTTCCGCGACGCAGCCACGCGTGCAGGCATCAAGACGCCGATCGTGCCGGGCATCATGCCCATCATCCGCTTCTCGCAGATTCAGCGTATCACGTCGCTGTGCGGGGCGAGCATTCCCACGGCGCTGAGCGACGCGCTGCTGGCCCACGCGGATGGCAGCCCAGATCAACAGGCAGCCGGCATTGACTATACCATTGCGCAGTGCCGCGAGCTGCTGGATCACGGCGCGCCAGGCCTGCACGTCTTCACCCTGAACAGCAACCACGCTACTTCGCGGCTGGTGGACGCGCTCGGATCGTATTTCGATTAAGGCGGCCGAACGTGTTGCCGCGAGCGCAACCGTGGTCGCTTGCCGGGCGAGAAGCACGTGAGCGAAAATAACGGCTCAGACATCCTGCGCCGCCTGCAGCCGCCGAATGAATTCGGGCCGCAAGGGCGTTCCGCCGCAAGGTCGGCCGGAGCCAACCAGGCTTGCGCCCACGCTTGCCCTGAGCAAAGTCGAAGGGCATGTGGGCGTTCGACGGTGCGTCCATCGGGCGCGGTTGGAATCGCTCACCTGCGACGGCGCGGCGCTTGAGCAGCGACGAGTGCAAAACAAAAAGCGGCGCCTACCCCAACCAGGGTCAGCGCCGCTTCTTCATACCACCGTCTTCCGATCTCCGGTCTCTGATCTCCGGTCTCTGATCTCCGGTCTCTGATCTCCGGTCTCGGGCCTACCGCCGGCGTCCGCCGCCCAACGACAGATAGAGGCTCAGCGCCACGTAGTAGCTGATGCACAACACGGAGCCGGCCATGACCCAGTTCGATACTTGAGGATACTGCACGAGAGCCGCGATGGTCAAAGCGCCCCACAGTGAGAGCACGGCCAGGGTAATCCATTGGTATGCCTCGGTGCGTGAGGGGTAGACATAGCGCACCGGCACAAACACCAGAATGACCAGCGTCACGATGATGGCCAGGTTGAGCTGCGGACTTAGTCGCCACAAAAAGAGATAAAGCACCACCACATTCCAGTAGGAAGGAAACCCAGTGAAGAAGTGGTCTTCAGTTTTGGCTTCGGCTTGACAAAACTGATACGCGGAAGCCATCAGGATCAGCACTGCGCCCAGGGTGGCGAAGTGCGGCGGCAGCAGGCCTGCTTCGTACAGAAAGAAGGCCGGCACGACAACGTAAGTCAAATAGTCAACCACATTATCGAGCAGCGCGCCGTCGAATCCTGGCAGCGCGCCCTGAACCCGCAGCCGGCGCGCCAGGGTGCCATCGAGGCTGTCCACGGCCACCGCCACGGCCATCCAAAAAAAAGTCAACAACCAATCATGCTTCTGAATGGCGAGCAGGGCCAAGAAGCCCCAGGCAACGCCGCTGGCCGTAAACAGGTGAACGCCCCAGGCCGCAGCCTTACGGCTGTTGCGAATGGCGATCGGCTCCCCTTCAATTAACGACATAGCACACCTCATCATCGGGTTTGGCGCCAAACGCGTCTACCGACTGCGCTTGGCCTCGTCCAGCGGGCAACTACGTACGGCCGTCAAGATTGCAGCGGTTTGACCAAGATATCATCTACATCCTGGGGAACGGGCACACGCAAGACGATCTCAGGCCACAGCTCGATCGGCGGAACAGAGGCCACCTGCCGTGAAAGTCGAATCGTGCTCAGGTCATCGTGCAGGTAGCGACGGCGGCCGCAATGCCGGGCATCGCATTGAGGATTGAGATTCGATCCACATTCTTTCCAGGGACAAGTGCGGCCCAGGTAATTACCGCTGCTGTCACAGAGGAAAATATCGCCGCTGCAGTGCACACTCTGTACGAACGCGCGCCAGCGCCGGCCCAGTTTGGCCAGGGGCGCCAGGTTGGCGTCATCTTCAACCGAAACCAGCAGATCGGCATCGCGCGGGGCCTCGACATCGGTCGCCAGTGAACCGATGAGGGCGATGCGCGTGACGCCGGGCGCTTTCATGATGGCAGGAGCCAGCTCCGCCATTTCGCGCAGCAGCCGTGTGCGGACAGGAAGCGTCATGCTCGGCGGTTCGCGTTCTGGCCCCATGATCGGCTCAATGTCGTACGCCGATAGCCATTCAACCACGCGCTGGCGCATACGCGCGTTCTTGAAGCGGAACCAGCGCTCGCGCTCGTGGCGATCATTGGCCAACGTTTCTTTGAAGCGACGAAACGCGCCTTGTCCACCCAGCGCTTGGGTCAAGCCAGCGCGAAACGATTCGTCGCCCACCGTGGCAATGAACTCTTCGATGTCCTCGTAGCTCTTGCGCGAGTCCGCACGCGGCACACGCAAATAGCTGCGACCCAGGTTGGTTTCCATATCGTGGATTGCCTGCAGCGAGGATGGCGTCACCTCGCCTCGGCTATTTTGGGCGAACATGAGAACAAAATCGGCGGCGCCGATATCACGCTGGCGACTCAATTCATCATAAATTCTCGCCCACGTGCGACGGGTCTCGGTTGGCACCTGGATCACGGCGCCGTTCGCCATATCGAGGTAGTAGGTGGTCATGCCGGAAACATCCTCGATCGCAAATTCTAACGCCGCCAGATCCACTTTCAGTTTGCGCATTTTTCGGGACACCTTTTTATGAAGGAATCGTTGATATTCCTCGGCTCTAAGACAAATCTCGTCTTAGTCGAACACGCACGCGCATTCGGTGTCAATCGGGCGTGACACGTCGTGTCGGGGGGCAGGGCAAGGGAAGTGAAGGTAGTTTACATGGTCAATCACAGGCTGTCAAGATGACCAAGTCGGGGCTTTGTACGGACATCAATCGCTCAGGCCGCGTGAGCGAAACCAGAGGTACATGCCGACCGGCGTCAGCGCCATGATGCCCAGGCTGATCCACATCGCCAGCGGCTCATGAAATGGCAGGCTGTCAAAGTTCATGCCGAAAAATCCGCTCAAGAAAGTCAGCGGAAGGAAAATGGTCGAAATCACGGTCAGGCGGCGCATCGCTTCGTTCAGCACATTGCTCTGCACAGACAAATAGGCATCCAGCGCGCTCGAGAGCAGGTCGCGGTAGGTGTCAATGCTGTCCAGCACGCGCACGGTGTGGTCGTACACATCTTGAAAATAGATGACCGAGCCAACTGGCAAAATCGGGGGGTCACGACGCATCAGCACGTTGAAAACATCGCGTTCCGGCGCCACGACGCGGCGCAGCGCCAGCAGGTCTTTTTTCATGGTGAAAATGTCGTTGAGGGCCTCCCGATCAAAGCGCTCGAAGATCTTCTGCTCCAGCGTCTCCACGCGATCGGCCAATTCGTCAATCAGCGGAAAATACTCATCCACCAGCCCGTCCATGATGGCGTACAAAACCGCCCCGATATCCGATCCGATGGAATCGGTGTTGTGCTCCCAACGCTCCAGGGCCGCCTGCAGCTCGGGCACCGGCTCGCTGTGCACAGTCACCACATAATTCTTGCCCAGGAAGATCGAAATCTCGTGCAGATCAATGCCTTCATGCAGATCGCCGAGGTGAACGCCATACACCACGATGAAGTAGTGATTGCTGTAGACTTCGATCTTCGGGCGTTGATGACGATGCTCGATGTCTTCCAGGGCCAACGGGTGAAACTGGAATTCGGTGTGCAGCAGTTGGCGCTCCGCCGCCGTCGGCGCCATCATATCCACCCACACCAACGAGTCTGACCGCGCGATCAGCTCCTTGATTGGCTCAGAGGCTGCAAATGACTGAAACTCACCGTGAGACAGGGCCTTGATGGTCAGCATGCTTGATTCTCCGCAGGTTTGCGCAAGATTATAGGCCGATTGCAAAGAAGAAGCAAGCCTGCTATAATGGCGCTACCTTGTTGAGAGCGCCGCCAGGTAGCGGCGTTTTTTGTGTGAGAGGAGCGTGCCCATGTCCGCCTACGTGCAGCGCCACTACCGCTATAACTTCACTGTCAATGTCCTGGATGGCGGCTTTTTTGTCTTCGGCGTCGGCTTTGCCTCTTGGGTCACCGTCCTCCCGCTCTTCGTCAGTCACCTGACCAATTCGGCGCTGCTGATCGGCCTGATTCCGGCCGTTCACACCGTGTTCTGGCAGCTGCCCCAGGTTTTCACAGCCCGTGCGGTTGCCTCGCGCACGCGGCTCAAACCGGCTGTGCTCACGATGACCATCCTGGAGCGCTTTCCCTATGTGCTCTTTGGCCTGCTGGCCCTGTTTTTGGCGCGCTTGAGCGCGGCCCAGGCCCTCATCAT
>JBGAVB010000164.1:0-6209 GCA_044228345.1 Anaerolineae bacterium
CTACCTCGCTATCGCCGCGCTGGTCAATCCCGGCGATGAGGTCATGATCCTGGAACCGGCCTGGGTCAGCTACGATCCGATCGTGAGCCTGAACGGCGCGGCGCCCGTGCACGTCAGCCTGCCCAGCGATCAAAACTTCCTGGTGACGGAAGAGATTCTGCGCCAGCACCTGTCGCCCAAGACCAAAGCCATCATGGTCAACAGCCCCAGCAACCCCACCGGCCGCGTGCTGACGCGCGACGAGGTGGATGCCATCGTCAAGGTCGCGAACGCAGCAGACCTCTACGTCATCAGCGATGAGATTTATGAATACCTGCTGTTCGATGGCGCCGTGCACTATTCGCTGGCGGCGGAGCCGGGCATGGCCGAGCGCACCATCACCGTGAACGGCTTCAGCAAGGCGTATGCCATGACCGGTTGGCGCCTGGGCTGGCTGGCCGCGCCACAGCCGATCGTCAAGCTGGCGATGAAACTGCAGACGCACAGCGTCACGTCCGCGGCTTCGTTCAGCATGGCCGCGGGCATTGCCGCGCTCAACGGACCGCAGGACTGCATCCAGGAGATGGTGGCTTCCTATGCTGCGCGCCGGCGCTTCATGCTGGACGCGCTGGCGGAGATTCCAGGCATCGCCTGCGCGCCCATCGAAGGCGCCTTCTATCTGTTCCCCAGCTTCCCGCACACAACCCTGAACAGCGTGCAGATTGCGGACGCCCTCCTGGAGAAGGCAGACATCGCATGCACCCCTGGCATCGAGTTTGGCACCGCGGGCGAAGGGCATGTGCGCTTCAGCATTGCCACGGCGATGAGCGACCTGGAACGCGCGGTGGAACGCCTGGCGCGTGTCGTGCCGGGATTGTAGGAGAGAACGGGGGCCGGAGATCGGAGATCGGAGATCAGAGATCGCAGACTTCGGGCAGAGTGCACAAAGGACGGGGCGGCAGTTTGGATAGTTCTGTTGTGAGTGCACAAATGGTCGAAAACGGCTTTTGTACAGCCTGAACGTGGAATGTCAGCCGCCGGCTGTGATAACCTCCCTGCGTTGTGCGTGAACACGTACTCAATTCGCAGGGAGGATTTTTTGTGATGAAAGAGAAACTGTTCCGTTTTGCTGTGCGCGTGTCCGCGCTCGTGGCAACGCTGGCGGTCTTCGGCCTGCTGGCGCCCCGCGTCTTTGCTGCCGATGGCATTGACCCGCTCAATGATCCCGGCATTGGTCTCAATATGTTATGGATGCTGATTGGTGGCTTCCTGGTGTTCTTCATGCAGGCTGGCTTTGCCCTCGTAGAAACCGGTTTCACCCGTTCCAAGAACGTGGCGCACACGATGATGATGAACATGATGGTGTTCTGCATTGGCGCCCTGGGCTATTGGCTGACCGGCTTTGCTTTCCAGTTCGGCGCGGTCAACTTCACGTACCCGGCCGTGGGCGCGGCTGCAGCCTGGGCGCATTCGCCCACCACCCTGGGCGACCTGGCGGGTCTGCTGGGCACGCCGCTCCTGCGCTTCGGCCAGGTGGGTCTGCTGGGCGGCAGCGGCTTCATGCTGATGGGCGTTGGCTCCAACGTGGCCGTGCTCTCTTTCTTCCTCTTTCAAATGGTCTTCATGGACACCGCGGCCACCATCCCCACCGGTTCGATGGCCGAACGCCTGAAGTTTAGCGGCTTCGTCCTCATGGGCCTCTGGGTCAGCATGTTCATCTATCCCCTGGTCGGCGGCTGGGTGTGGGGCGGGGGTTGGTTGCAGAACCTGGGGCGCTTTGCCGGGTTGGGCAACGGCGCGGTTGACTTCGCTGGCTCCGGCGTTGTCCACATGATCGGCGGCAGCCTGGCGCTGGTGGGCGCGATTGTGATCGGCCTGGGCATCCTCGGTACGATCATTCTCTTCTTCGGTTGGTTTGGCTTCAACCCAGGCTCATCGCTGGCCTTCATGGGCGCCGGACGCGTGCTGGCGGTCAACGCGGCCATCAACACCCTGCTGGCGGGCGCGGCCGGCGGCGTCGCGGCCATGGCCTACATGTGGCTCGTCGGGCCGAGCAAGAAACCAGATCCAGGCCTGTCGGTTAACGGCATCCTGGCCGGTCTGGTCGCCATCACCGCGCCCTGCGCGTTCGTGGATTCACTCTCCGCGGTGGTCATTGGCCTCATCGCCGGCGTCCTGGTTTGCATTGTGACCTTCGCCCTGGAAAGACTGCAAATTGACGACCCCGTAGGCGCAGTGCCGGTACACTTTGCCAATGGCCTGTGGGGCGTGCTGGCGGTTGGCATCTTCGCCAACGGCAACCCTGTGACTGATGGCTGGAACGGCGTGGCCGGCCCCGTGCGCGGCATCCTCTTTGGCGGCTCCAGTCAACTCGCGGCGCAGTTCCTGGAGGCGATCTCGGTGGTCGTTGTGGTGGGCGGCCTCTCCTATGTCTTCTTCAAGGTGTTGAATGCGCTCAAGCTGCTGCGCAGCGACCCGGCGCATGAGGTGCATGGCCTGGATGTGCCGGAGATGGGCGTGCCTGGTTACACCAACGTGGATGTCGTGATGCCTGGCGGCAACTTCCGCACCCCGCGGCCGGCCATTCGCCCTGGCGCCGCAGCCGCGAAGTAATCGCCGTCGCACGGTTCGCCGATTGTTTCATCAAATGATGGCACAAGTGCAGGCAGAGAGAAAAGGACAGACTGATGACGAAGAAAATCGAAGCGATCATTCGTGAGGAAGCACTGAACGATGTGATGGACGCGTTGCGCGCCGTCGGCATCATGGGCATGAACGTAATTGAGGTGCGCGGCCACGGCCGCCAGGGCGGGATTGAACTCTCCTGGCGCGGCACCACCTACCACATGGACTTACTGCCGAAGGTGCAGGTCAACATCGTGTTGAGCGATCATAACGTGGAGCGGACGATCGAAACCATCATTGGCGCGGCCCGCACCGGTAAAGAAGGCGATGGCCTGATCTTCATCTATCCCGTGGATGATGTGGTGCGCATCCGTACAGGCGAGCGCGGCCGCGACGCACTCATGTACCCAGACGATATTGACACCCGTCGCCCCGCCAAGAACGGCCGCTAAGCGGCTCACGCGTTAAACCAGACTTCCGAAGTCCACAAGACTTCGGAAGTCTGCGCGTTCCGTTCCTTTGCCCCTCAGCCAACCTCATGCTAAAATATCGCATCCCCTGAGTATGCTGGATAAGCGTTGATCGTGCAGGTAACCTACATGGAAACGATTAGATTACGACCTGATCTCCTGGTCAGTCTCCAAGATGACGCGCGGCAAGAGGGACGCAGCGTGAGCGACATTGTCAATGATGCCGTGGTCTATTATCTGCGCCAGCAGCAGCGAGCTAAGCTGGACCTGGAAATCAGTGCATACGAGTCAATGCACCCTTATTTGTGGCGAGAATTTCCCAAGGAATGGGTTGCCATCCATGAACGGCAGGTGGCAGACCATGATCCAGACCGGCGGCAACTCTATCTGAGGATTCGCGAAACCTACGGCCAGATCCCGATTCTGATCAGGCAGGTAGAAGAATTCCCGACGGCGGAGATATGGCTTAGAACGCCAAGCAACGGTCTTGCACAGATGATCGAGGTGTTAATCGGAGCCAACGCGAGTACGGGAGATCAGGATTGACACAGCGTCCCTTGATTTTGTTGACCAACGATGATGGGATCCATTCGCCCGGGCTGAAGGCCGCCATCGAGGCGGTGCATGATCTGGCTGATCTGGTGGTGGTGGCGCCGAAGGAACAGCAGAGCGCTATGGGGCGCAGCCTGCCTGGCAGTATGAGCGGCGCCATTTTTGTCGAAGAACTGCGCCTGAACGGCGACCATGTGCCGGCCTACTCGGTGCCTGGTTCACCCGCGCAAGCGGTCCTCTATGGCCTGCACGAAGTCTGTCGCCAGCAGCGCCCTGACCTTGTCATCTCCGGCATCAACTATGGCGAGAACCTGGGCACCAGCGTGATGGTTTCCGGCACCGTGGGCGCCGCCCTGCAGGCCGCGGACATGGGCGTGCCCGCGCTCGCCATTTCACTCGAGACCGATCCCGCGTATCATGCCCGTCTCGGCTACGATGTGGATTGGCGCGCCGCGGTGCATTTTACGCGCTGGCTGACGCGCCTGGCGCTGGCGCAGCCTTTCCCGCCCGATGTGGACGTGCTCAAGATGGACATCCCCGCAGCCGCAACGCCGCAGACGCCGTGGCGACTGACCCGGCAATCACGCCTGCCTTATTACGAAACGATTCCGAGCGATCGCCTGCGTTTCGAGGACGAGGTGCGCCTGCCTTATCAGATCATGGTAGATCGGTCGCGCCTGGAGCCAGACTCCGACATCTACGCGTTCGCGGTGGATCACGTGGTGCCGGTGACGCCGCTGAGCCTTGACATGAGCTCACGCACGCCGCTCAGCCAATTGGCGGCGCAGCTAGGGACGTAGGATACGCCGGGCGTAGCGCTTCGCCCACGCGCGCAGCGGGCGAATTTGAACGGCCAGCCGACGGCGCGGCGCAGCCGGCGGTGTTTCCCCCTGCGCACGGTATCCCACTGCGTAAGCCAGGCCAGCCACATCGTCAGCCGCCTGACCACGACCCAATGCACGCGCCGCGTCGGTGTAGCGCCGCCACTCCTGCGGGTCTTGCACCAACCACCGCTTGAGCGTGCGCACAACCTCGGTTGACGTCGGCGCCCACACCCCAGCGCCGTGCTCCACCACGTGCTCGACGTTGCCGGTTTCCTGGCCCTGAATCGCACTGTGTAGAATGATCGGCAGGCCCGCGGCCAGCGCCTCGCTGACCGAAAGGCCGCCGGCCTTGGTCAAGACGATGTTCGAGGCGTGCATGAACATGGGCACCTCACGCGTGAAGCCGTAGATGTACGTTGGGTTACGCCAGGGGATGGCGCGCAGGTGCGCTTCTAGCTCCTCGTTGCGGCCAGCAACCACGGCCAACTGCGCCGGCAACCCAGCCGCATCAATCGCGGCCGCCAGGTCCGCCACGTGACCGATGCCGGCGCCGCCGCTCATCAACAGAATGACAGGCCGATCAGTCTCCCAGCCCAACTGGGCGCGCAATTCGCTGACCGGGGCGGCAGGTTGGCCAAAGCGCCGATCCACCGGGATGCCGGCGACCACCACATGCGCTTCGTCCATGCCGCAGGTGATCGCTTTGCGCCGCACCACCTCCGACGGCACCACGCAAAATGCATCGTGCGGTGAAAACCAAACCGAGTGCACGGTAGAACCGAGATCGGTGATGACGGTGATGTGCGGAACCTTGCGGCCCAAACGCGCGCTGGCCGCAGCCACCGCCTCGCTGTAGAGCATGTAAACCGAGACGACCACATCGGGCTGCCAACGCACCAAGAGCCGCGTCATGGTGCGCGCCAGCAGCAGACGCGCGGACAGGCCAAACAGCGCAGCCGACAGCGGCGAATCGGTCGCTTCGTGCTGTAACTGGTAGAGGGTGGGCGTGGCTTGCACCTGGTTCAGATAGTTTTCCTCAGCCATGCGGAATGCAATGGGCGCATGAGGTTCGTGCAGCGGATTGACAATCGCGGTCACGACGTGATCGCCATAACGGGCGTGCAGCGCCCCATCGAGCGCATTCGCGGCGCTGCGATGCCCCGCTCCTGCATCCGCGGTCAGAATGAGAACTCGAATCGGCTGCAAGTCTGTCATATTCACCTGCCTGAGACAATCTAACGATCAGCGAGCGACGGAATGAACTGTCTTGGTCGTGTTATCCCACGCGGTAGAAAATTTGTCAAGCCGCGAGGAGGAGAGTGGAGGTTGGAGACCGGAGATCGAAGATTGGAGACCGGAGTATGAAGACCAGAGAATAGAGACCAGAGACCGGAGATTGGAGATCAGGAACGCGTTGGCCGCGTGGCGGTGCGCTGGCCTGTGCAGGCTGACGCGGGGTGAACTTGGCAGCAGGGTGCGCGTTGTGCTATCATTGCCTCATGACACACGACTTGGCTAGATTTCGATGATTGCCGGGATTGTGCTGGCGGCCGGGCGTTCCACGCGCATGGGACGGTTCAAACCGCTGCTGCCGTGGGGTGAGCACACGGTGATCGAGCAGGTGACGACGACCTTGCTTGGTGAGGCGCCGAAGCCGGTGCTTCGAAGCGGCGCGCGTCCAGGCGATGGCTTGTTCCTCGCGGGGCGCGTCGGCGATGCCGCGGCCGGCCTCTTGGCGGTCTCGACCGGGCGCATCGAT
>JBGAVB010000165.1:0-6180 GCA_044228345.1 Anaerolineae bacterium
GATACCTACGACGCCGCAAAAAGAAGCAGGCGCAATCACCGATCCGTCCGTTTCGGTGCCGACGGCGACCGCGCAGAGGTTGGCGGCTACGGCTGCGCCGGAACCTGAGCTGGAACCGCATGGATTGCGATCCAGCACACAGGGATTTTTAGTCTGGCCGCCCCGGCTGCTCCAGCCGCTGCTGGATCGGGTCGAACGGAAATTGGCCCATTCGCTCAGGTTGGTCTTGCCCAGGATGACCGCGCCCGCGCGGCGCAGTTGGCTGACGACGAAGGCATCGGCCGGCGCGGGCGATCCAACCAGCGCCAACGAGCCAGCCGTGGTCTGCATCTGGTCGCCGGTGTCAATGTTATCCTTGAGCAGAATCGGGATGCCGTGCAGCGGGCCACGGGCGCCGGTCTGGCCGCGTTCGGCATCCAGCGCCGCAGCGATGGCGATGGCATCCGGGTTGATCTCGATGACGGCGTTGAGGGTTGGCCCCTGGCGATCAATGGCGGCGATGCGCGCCAGGTACATCTCCACCAGGCCGCGGCTGGTGAGCGTCCCGGCCGCCATGCGCGCCTGTAGTTCTTGGATCGTCATCTCTGGGATGGTCATCGGCAGTCTCCCGCAACTGAAATGCGCCGCATGGGCGGCAGGCCATTGTAACACAGCGCCGCGCGGGATCGCAAACAAAGCCGATTGAGCGAGCTTCTCAGGCTTCGTTGAAAGAACGCAAAGAAGCTGCCAATTTGCACCTGAGCTGCCTTTGTGATGGTATGTGTGCTACATTTGCAGTTCGTGCGGAAGATGGGACGCGCTTGGCGCGGGGACGGCTTTGCGCTACAATCCCCTTGTCCGCCGGCGTCATCACCGTTTTGTACACGAGAGGCTGCCATGTCCGCATCAACCACCAGCACCACCCTGTTCGATCTGCGCCGCCAGCAGGCGACCGCTGACGAGGCGCCGCTGGCCGCGCGCATGCGCCCGCGCACGCTGGACGAGTTCATCGGCCAGGAGCACATCGTCGGGCCAGGCCGCCTGCTGCGCCGCGCAATTCAAGCCGACCAGTTGTCGTCGGTCATCTTCTGGGGGCCGCCCGGCAGCGGCAAGACCACCCTGGCGCGCATCATCGCCAACACTACGGCCGCCCATTTCATCGCCATCAACGCCGTGCTGGCCGGGGTCAAGGACATCCGCGACGCCGTGGCGGTGGCGCAGGAGCGCCGCGGGCTGCACGGCCAGAAGACGATTCTCTTTGTGGATGAAGTCCACCGCTTCAACAAGGCGCAGCAGGACGCGCTCCTGCCGTGGGTGGAGAACGGCACCGTCATCTTGATCGGCGCGACCACCGAGAACCCCTACTTCGAGGTCAACAAAGCGCTGGTCAGCCGCAGCCGCATTTTCCAGCTGCGCAGCCTGAGCGAGGACGATTTGCGCGCCGTGGCGCGCCAGGCTCTGGCCGATCCCGAACGCGGCTACGGCGCGCTGCCGGTCGTGCTCGATGAGGATGCGCTCGATCACCTGGTCAGCGTAGCCAACGGCGATGCGCGCAGTGTGCTCAACGCGCTGGAACTGGCTGTGGAGACCACGCAGCCCGGCGCCGAGCCGACGCCCGGCGCGGACCAGCCGCAGATCCACATTACGCGTGACGTCGCCGCCGAGTCCATTCAGCGCCGCGCGGTGCTCTACGACAAGGATGGCGACGCGCATTTCGACACGATCAGCGCGTTCATCAAGTCCTTGCGCGGGTCGGATGCGGACGCCGCGCTCTACTGGATGGCAAAGATGGTCTATGCCGGCGAAGACCCGCGCTTCATCTTCCGGCGCATGTTGATCTTTGCCGGTGAAGATGTGGGGCTGGCCGATCCGCACGCTTTGCAGGTGGTGGTGGCCGCGGCGCAGGCCTTCGATTACGTGGGGCTGCCGGAGGGGCGCTTTCACCTGGCGACCGCCTGCCTTTACCTGGCGACCGCGCCGAAGAGCAACAGCGCGTTCGCCTTCTTCGACGCGCTGGGCGTGGTGGAAAAGGAGCAGGAAGCCGAGGTGCCAAATCAGCTCAAGGATGCCAACCGCGACGCCGAGGACATGGGGCACGGCAAGGGGTATCTCTATCCGCACGCCTACCGTGATCACTGGGTCGCGCAGCAGTATTTGCCGGCCAGCCTGCAAGGCCGCGTCTTCTACCAGCCAGGCAACCTGGGCTATGAGCGCCAGATTCGGGATGATGTCGCGCGCCGCCGCGAGGCGCAGCTCGCCGCCATGCTGGAGGGCGAGGAGGCCGCGCCGGTGCCAGGCCGCGACACCTGGGGCGCAGACCGGCCTTACCAGGGTCCGCCCGCGTCCAACCTGTGGCTGCAGCGCACCCTGAGCAGCCTGGGCGAGCAGTTGACGCGCCTGCGTGAGCGCGTCATGGCGCTGGCGGCGATCGAACGGCACAGTCTGGTGCTGGACCTGAACGCGGGCAATGGTCTGCTCACCTGGGAGGCGGTGCGCCGTGCGCCGGTCGGCGGCGTGTGGGCGCTGGCGTCAACCGCGCGTGAGGCCCAGGCCTTGCAGCAGATGGCGGCGCAACTCGACCAGGTGGAGCGGCCGGTGATCCTGACCGGCGCCGTGAACGAGCTGCCGGCCTTGGTGGCGACCGTGGACGCGGCCACGCGCTTCGACGTGATCGTAGGGCGCAGCGCGCTGACCACGCAGCCTGACAAGGCAGCCGCGTTGCGCAGCCTGCGCAGCCTCCTGCGGCCCGGTGGCCGCCTGGCGCTGGCGCAGACCGTGCCCGCGGCCACGCAGCGCATCTACGCGCTGGTGGACCGCAGCAGCCTGCCGGGAGACCTGGCGCAGGCCTGGCAGATCGCGGAAGAGGCGATCTACGCGGATGCAGACGATGCCATGGTCAACTGGCAGGCGGAGGATCTGCGGCCTATGGCGCTGGCGGCCGGTTTGCACGACGTCAGCGTGGAGACGGTGGCAGAAACGAGCGAAGTGCGCATCACCCCGGCGCTGCTGGCGCGCTGGTTTGCTGAGAACGAGGACGGCGGGCGGCCGAGCTATCTGCAGCGTCTGGCGCAGCAGCTCGACGGCGACGCGCTGGCCTTTGTGCGCGCCCTGATCGAGCGGCAGTTGTTGGGGCAGACCGTGTCATGGGGCAGCATGGCGGCGTATCTAAAAGGAGTACGTGATCCAGACTGACACTTCCCGATTAGCTTGTTCTGGGGAACATTGAGGCATCATCGAGAAGTAGCGTATCGTACGGAAAATCGTTCACGGGGTATCTTCTCTCCGGTCAAGGCGTCCACCGCGCCATTGTAACTCCAATCGGGTGTTGCCTGTCACGGGTGCAATCAGAACGGGAAGGAAACCATAGCGACGGCGAATTCGTTCTTCCAAGTGGGCGAGGTCTTGATCATGATCCACCACGCGGCCCTCGATCATCGCCACATGTTCTCCTGGGTATTGACCGCGCAATTCATCAAGTTGGGCCAAGAAAACGCCGGTCTCCGCATGGATCGCTTCTTGTTCGAGCCAGTCGAAATAGGACTGCACAGCGGCTTCCAGAACGTTGCTTGCGGGTCGCTTGGTCACCGCCGCCAGTTGTTCGATCTGTCGGATGAGCGTTGGCTCCTTGAGCTCGAGCGTGGTCATTTCACACCTCATTCGTGTCATTACGTCCTCTATCCTGCGCGGCCGTTCTTGGCGCCGGCGCAGACAAAACCGCCTCAGCGCCTGAATCAGATGCTCTCCGGCAGTTCCAGCGTCACGGTGGCTGTAATTGGACATTCCCCCATTTGGCCTTTACCATGCGTATTCTAGCGCACATGACTGGAATTCACAAGCCATCACGGTAATTGCCCTTCGCGGTAAGCCAACTCTGCACGAAGTGGGAATTGGCTCCGGTCAGTCGTCGTGTCATTTGCCCGATTCACGTCTGCCCGAGCGCTTAACCCTGATCTACCGACTCCAGGTGTAGGCTGTGCAGAATCCGATGGGCCAATGGCGCCACCATGATGCCGGCGACGGCCAGGAAGGCCATGCCGGCGAAAAGCGCATAGGCCGAGGCAAACAGCTTACCGCCCACGGTGTGCAGCTCGTTCACCGGGCCCATCCCGCCGAGGATCATGGACGCATTCAGGAGCGCATCGAGCCACGAAAGCCCTTCCGTGAGGTAATAGCCCAGAACGCCCACGGCCAGAGACACGAACAGGAGCGAGAGGGCAACGAGGCCGTGTCTAAGCATCCGGCGCAAGAACAACGGCCGAGACAACAAAGGCTGCGAGCGATGCTCGTAGATGGCTAACTTCTTCATCGTTCTCATGCTTTTCTGACCTCACTCACTCCTCGCTTTTTGGAACGAATTCACCGCAGTCTTTCGCATTTGGCAAAGCGGCTGCGCAGCAGCGTGCAGGCAACCAGCCAGGCTGTGCATAGCAAATGGCGCTGCTTTGTCAAAGTCAGCGCCATTCCGTCGTTTCGCATATGAGAAGGCGAAAAACGCGGTTCATCACGTCATCTCGGTCGCAGGCGACGAAGAAGGTTATCCAGCGCCCGATGTTAGCGGCTGCTCGCCGGGCAGGAAATAGTCCATCAAATCCTGGAACACAGCCGGCGCAAGGCGATAGAGGGTGCGTAGAATTTCCTCGGCGGCCTGCCGAATCTCCCACTGCGCGGCCTTGTCGCAGCGCAGCCAGCAGAAGTGGCGCCAGGCGCCAAAATCCATCGTGACCACGATGCGCGTGACCGCGGCATTGGGCAGCAAGAAGCGGCTGTCCTCCTTGCGAATGCCCAACGCGCGCAATTCACCGTAGGCTTGCTCCAGATCGCGCATGGCCTGCTCGAAGCGCGCGCGCGCTTCCGGGTTCTGCGCGATGGCTGGCGGAATCACGGTCAGCTCAACGCCAGACTGCGCAATTTTGCCCAGGTCAACGTAGCGCTGACTTTCCTGGCTGAAAGAGGCGAGCCGATGGCGCACCAGTTGGTGACTGGCCGCGCGCGAGATGCCATCGAGCAAGAAGGTCGCCGCGCCGTGATGCTGCAGCTCGTCCGCGGACAGGGCAGCCGGTGCGAGGCTGCCGAGCAGGAGCACGTTCATGCTTTCTCTCCTGCCAGGTCCGCGTACAGCATCGGCCATTCTTGCACGGCCACGGCCAATAGATGACGCGCCAGCTCAGAATTGGCGTTCTTGATGATGTCGCGCAGCGTGCGCGCGTTCATGCTGAGCAGCACCGACGCAGAACGCCGCGTGAAGCGCAGGCCATGCGCCGCCTGGAAGGCCTGCAAAATGTCCGCCTCCGGCGCGTCCCACGCCTCGAAGACCATCTGCAGATGTTCGATAATGTCCTCATGCCCTTCACGGACGCGCGCGCTGATGAAACTCGGCGCCGTTCCCATTTTGTCGGTGGAACGGTAGCAAACGCGGCCCGCGTACTCGATCAGGGCCGATCCGAACGATTGCGGCCCCTGGGCTACCAGGTATCGCACATCACTCGTCTCCAGGTCTTGCGTCAACAAATCGGGGTTGATCTGGGTTGCCGCCAGCAACGTCACACGCATGATAAATTCGGCCTCCAAGCCTTCCGAAGCCTGGCCGACCTCGGAAGTCTGCTGACGGATGTTTACCCTTCGCGAATGTCAATGATCTCGCCGACTAAGCGCCCCAGGGTTTCCTGCACGGTAGCCATGTCGAGATTGGAGACCTTGAGCATGACCTCGAAGGTGCCGGGCTTGATGCCTTCCAGCGTACTGAGGGCCACGAAGTTGCCGCCCATCAAGGCAATCGCCGAGGTCAGCGTTGCCAGCTGGCCCTTGATGTCGGGCACGATCACGGTCACGCGAACACCGCGCGTGCGTGTGCCGAGGAGTTCCACGAAGAGTTTGAATAGATCAGATTCGGTGATGATGCCAACCATGTTGTCGCCGTCTACGACCGGCAGGCCGCCGATTTTCTTGTCCGCCATGATGCGGGCCGCTTCTTCCAGCGGCGTCTTCGGGGTGACGGTGATGACGGGCGTGGACATGATCTTTTCAACGGTCAGACGCGACAGCAGATAGCGCAGTTCAAAGATGTCCAGCGACGTAGCGGGTGAGGGCGAGGCCAGGTAGAGGTCTTTGTCTGACACGATGCCCACCAGCTTGCCGTTCTTGTCCATCACCGGCAGACGACGGACGTTCTTGTCGCGCATTAAACGCAGGGCGTCATCAACG
>JBGAVB010000166.1:0-6174 GCA_044228345.1 Anaerolineae bacterium
CTGGCGCAAGTTGAAGCGGCGACGCGAGAAGAGCGCATCCTCGCGCCTAATCTGCCGTGCGGAGCGTTTGAGGAAGAGGCGCATCATCCACCAGCCCTGCGCAGGAATGACCGTTGGCGGCACGTGGTAGATCTCGTGGATGATGGAGCGCGCCGCGCTGACCGGCGTGATGTGACTCTCGATCACCATGCCCTTGCCAAAGCCGTCGTACACCTCATTGCGCACCTGGTAGGGCGTCGGCCCCCAGACGCGGGTGCGCGTCAGCAGCGTGCGTCCCAGCGGCGCGCGGTAGCCCAGTTCAACCAGGTTGACCTCGCCCTCTCTGCCCAGGTAGCGACACTGGCTGAAGACGCCGGTGTGGTACTCGGACGGGTGCAGAAAATCGAGATAGTTCTCCTGCACGTGATAGACGTCCGACTCGATCGTGATGTCGAACCAGAAGCGGTGCGCGCCGGCCGGTCGAGCCTGCACAGGCGGCGTCGTGACGTCAGCCAGATCGTGCGGCAGCCGCACCCACAACGCGATGCCATCATCCGCCGCCAGGTAACGCGGGAGCTGCAGGCGCGGCCGCTGCAGGCATTGACCGTCCTGGAAACGCCAGCCGTGCCAGGGGCAGGTCAGACAGCCATCGGCGCTGACCTTGCCTTCGCCCAAAGGCCCGCCCCAGTGCGGACAAACAGCCGAGGCCGCCTGCACGGCAAAGGGCGCGACGGCGCTGCGCCAGAAGACGATCTCCTGGTCGGCGACGATTTTGACCAGCGTCCGCCCCGGTTTCAACTCCTCGCTGAAAGCTGCCACATACCACTGGCCGGCGTGCGCCACGGCGCCGGCGTCATTCGTCCCATTGCTTTTTAAGATTTCTGTTGTCATGGTGATCTCGTCCTCCATCGCCGCTTGCCGATCATCTCAGCGCACGCCGTTCACGCGCGCGTGACGTGGTCCGCGGCGCTGTCTATTGTCGTGCATTTGGGGCCGTTCGCCAAAACGAGCGGGCTTGCTCTCCTGGGCCAATGAAAAGGGGCCAGTGATTATCACCGGCCCCTTCTTCACGTACCAGACGCAACTTACGGATGACGCTTGCGCTTCAATGTCTTCTTCACATTCCCAGCGAGTCTGGACAACACTTACCTATCCTGTCTGGCGCTCCATCATCATCCGGTTCGATGCCAACCGTTAGCGATTGCGCTGCCCAGCCATGCGCAGACCACCGCCAACCATCAGGAGCAGGGCGCCAGCCGCCAGGGCCAACATCAGGAAGCTCTCACCACCGGTCGTCGGCAGCGTGGTCGGCGCGCTCGCGGCCTTGTGCGTCGAATCAACGCTCGGCACAGCCATCAGGGCCGGTTCGCCGCTGGCGAGACCCATCGCAAAGACGGTGTAAACCGTGCCGTCATCCAGCTTCACGCCCGGCACAGAGAGCGCTACGGTGTTCGTACCCGCCAGGCGCACTTCCAGGTCGTAGGTGCCTGCATCAACCGGCGTGTAATCGCCGACGCCCTTGAAAGCGACGTTGCTGAAGATCACCGGGCCGCCCTTGACAGCCACATCAACGGCCGGCGCATCAGGAGACGCATGGACGAAGCGTACGTGAGCCTTGCCCGCAGCCGGGGCGCTGTTGTTGTCTACCAAGACCAGCGGCTCGATAGCGGCTACCTTGCCGACAGCCACAACCGTGTAATCCTTGTCATTATCGAGGGTCAGCGTCGCCGAGATGACAGCCGGCTCGGTCTTGCCCGTGGGAACTACCTGCACTTTGTGCTCGCCAGCCGTCAGGCCGGCATACTGCGTGATACCCTTGAACGGCGCATTGGTGAACGCCTTGGCGCCATCCACCCACACATCAACCGCCGGCGCATCCGGGGAGGCATGAACCACACGGACACGAGGGCCAGCCGCAGAGGCGCTGAACGTAGAAACCAGTAGCGATCCCATCACAGCAAACGCTGCGACACCCTTGAACAAACGACTGAACTTCATGACTGTAATCTCCTCTTAGATCTGCTGTTGTGCTATGCGTGTAAGAAACTTGTCTTACAAACTATTGACTAACTTGATGCAAAGTTTATACAAGGTTGATGGTTTGCACAGTGTTTGTCATTACAATCTCATGATCGGTTAATGTAAGCCATGGCAATTGATGCGTCGGCGAGGCCCCTGCGTGAACGGCGTTTCCCTCGCTGGGCTAAATGGCAAACAGCCTGGTTTTCGATTATACTTGCCGTCACTTCTGCTTTCCGTCCTGGGGAGGAAATCGTATGACCTGGCTTCATCTATTCTCAACATCGCCGCAACAGCCGTGGTCTCACCATCTTGCGCGCCTGGCCGTGACTGGATGTGCTGTGCTGGCCGCGCTGATGGGCTTTGGGCGCCCGACAAGCGCAGGCTTGCCGTCGGCGCCGCCAACGCCAGCGGCGGTTGGCGCAGCGGATTCCGTCGTTGCGTTGTCTCAACCTGGCGCGCAAACAGCCGCCGCGATCCCGCCTTCTCCTGATTTTCCTTCGGCCCCCGTCACGCGCCCAGGCATCTACGTCGCCAGCGACTACTCCGGCCTGATTGATCCGCAGCGCTACGGCAATGTCGGCAGCCTGCGCACCTGGGGCTGGGGCGAATTCTACGACAGCCAGGGTAACTACAAATGGGACGCATTCGAAACCTGGTTGAACAACGTGGCCTCGCAGGGCAAGGCCGCCGGCGTCGGCATCACCACCTACAACGGGCGCTGCTGCACGAATTACCTCGAAATGCCCGCCTGGGTGACGCAAGTCTACCCGAATGCCACCTTCAATGTTTGCAGCTATCTCATGGGTTCATGCACTCCGTGGCACATCCCGCGTTACTGGCACAACGATTACCTGACGCCCTACCACACGTTTATCACAGCCCTTGGGCAGCGTTACCGCAACGATCCACGCCTGGAGTGGGTCGCCATCGGCCTCGGCACCTTTGGCGAGCTGCACGCCACCGACCCCGATAAACCGTGGTACAACTGGTATGATCGCACGGCGGTTGCCAACGCCGGTCTGAACAGCAGTCTGTGGCTCTCGACCACCAAAGCCATTACCGATTGGTACATTGCGGCGTTCTCAGAAAACGGTCAGCTCAAGAAGAGCCTGCTCCTGCAGAACGCGTCCTACACCTTTAGCGAGACCGAACGCCGTGACCTGGCGAATTACGCGGCGCCTAAGGGCGTTGGACTGTCGAACAACGGCTTGTACCCGGATTCCAATTTCTCGATTGTGGGCAACCAGTCGGGCTGCCCTTACTGCGGCCAGCATGATCACATCGTCAACTGGAACAGCCAGGTGCCCATCGCGTTCGAGACGTACGACTACATGCTGTGCGACGAGCAGGCCATGTACTGGGGAATTCTCAACGGCCTCGATAAACACGTGGATTTTTTCCGCGTGGACTACACCCTGCTGTATCAGACGGACCCCAACTACAACTGGCTGTATGATAAGGTCGAAAACATCGCGCTCCTCAATCGCTTCAAACCGTACATTGGCGCAACGCGCCAGAATGCGCCCAGCGCGTGGGTGGCGCTGCGCGAACACCGCGTGCCGTTGAACTACTGCGGCGGCCTGATCAACGAAGCCTCCTGGTATCCGCAGTTGGGCAATTTTGACTACTTCATGGAACAGGATGACAGCGTGGCCGGCGGCCGCACCGTGGCTGAGACCAATGACGCCAGCGTCACCAGCGGCTTGGGCTGGTGTCCGCCGGTCACCGGCCGCCCGACCTGCAACACATCGGCCTATCAGGCTGCGATACCGCTTGGAAAAGAGGGCTGGGCCACGCGCCGCACCGATCGCAGCACGGGCAATCCTTTCATGTTCTTCAAGGTGGACGATGGCTATCTATATGGCACCGCCGGTCACGCCATCACGGTGTCGGTGACCTACGCGGATGTGGGGACCGGCCGCTGGCGCTTGCTCTACGATGGCCCGGGCGGCGCCGCCACCGCCGCCACACCCGTCGGCGGCAGCAGCCCCTATGTGCAAAAGCAAAACACCCACACGTGGCAGCAGGCGCAGTTCGTGCTGACCAATGCGCGTTTCATGAACAGCCTCACCGGCGCATCCGATTTCTACCTGGACAGCTTCGACAGCGACGACGAATGGTTTCACCTGGTAGATGTGCAGCCCGCATCTGACTTGCTGCCCACCGCCACCCCGCGGCCAACAGCGTTACCCACCTCGACCCCCACGGCTACCAATACGGGACCAACCGCCACGCCCACGCGCACACCCACCCCGACCGCCACGCGCACGCCGACGCCCACACACACACCGGCGCCCACGGCGACGCCCGTTGGGCCGGTGGAGGAGGGCTACTGGACGCGACAAACGGTCGCCAGCCAACCGCTGCTGGCCCTTGATTTCGTGGACGCAGCGCACGGCTGGGCTGCTGGCGGTCGCACCTATGTGCAGAACTGTCCGAACCCTGACTGCCCCGGCATCCTGCTGCTCACCGAGGACGGCGGCGCGTCCTGGGAACTGGCCGACAGCGGCGCCCTGGGCTTCATCCACGACCTCGACTTCGTGTCCCTGACCAGCGGTTGGCTGGTGGGACGCTTTGGCACCATCCTCGCCACGCGCGATGGCGGCCGGTCGTGGCGTCCGCAGCCCAAGTCGGCCGAATACTGGCAGTTTCTGTACAGCATCAAGATGGACGATGAATTACATGGCTGGTTCGGCGGCTCGCAAGGGAAGATGTGGCAAACCAGCGACAGCGGGGGCCTTTGGCAGCAAAACACGGTTGGATTCAGCGGCCCGGTGTGGGATATCGAGGCGCGGGATGGTTGGCTGTGGATCAGCAACGGCGGCGCGACCGTGCAGCGCAGCAGCGACAACGGCGTGACCTGGCAGGCGGTTGAGATCGCCGCCGTCAGTCACGTCAACGCGCTGGCCTTCGTCAACAGCCAGAACGGCTGGGCGGTCGGCAGCGGCGGCAGCATTTTGCGCAGCGCCGATGGCGGCGTCAGCTTTGCCGCGCAGGCCAGCGGCGTCAGCGACGACCTGTGGACCCTGGCGATGGTGGATGGCAGCTTTGGTTGGGCGGCTGGCGCCAACGGCCGCATTGTCCACACCAGCAACGGCGGCTTGACGTGGGTGCAGCAGGGCAGCTCGATCACGGCGACGATCCGCAGCCTGAGCTTTGTCAATCCAAACGAAGGCTGGGCTGTGGCTGAAGATGGCAGCATTTTGCACTATGCGCCGCCCAACACCAACACCACGCCTACGGTTCCGCCGACCACGCCCACCTTCACGCCTACGTTCACGGCCACGTCAACCAGAACGCCAACGCCCACAGCTACGCCGACCAGGACGCCAACACCCACGGCCACGCTGAGTCCAACGCCATCGCCGACGCCGACGGGCGCCCAACCGACGAGTGTGGCGCAGGCCGTTGCCGCCTCGGCCGATGACACGCATGTCAAAACTACCACCGGCGTCAACTATGCAACGGCGGCCAATATCCGCTTAGGCGGATCGTACTTTGGCGGGCTGCGCTTTCCCGGTCTAGATATTCCAGCCGGCGCCAGGGTGATCAGCGCGACCGTGGAAGGCTTCATGTTCTGGAACAACGGCCTGCCGCGGCTGCACCTCTACGCGGAAGCCGCGGATGATGCCGTTCCGTTCAGCGACAGCCAGCCGTTGGCCTCGCAGCGGCCGCGCACGGCCGCGCAGCGCATCTGGCAGCCTGCCAGCCTGACGCTCAACCAATGGCTGACCATGGATGGCCTTGCCAACGTGGTGCAAGAGGTGGTTGACCGGCCTGGTTGGGCGGCGGGCCAGGCGCTGGCGCTGCTCGTCGAAAGCGACCCCGCAAACCTGACCGACAACGCCTATCTCGACCTCTTCGCCTGGGACGAGCCGTCCACGCCGACCCTGCGCGTGCGTCTGCGCGTGGCATTCACCCCGGCATCTGCCTGCACACCGGTCGCGCTCACCGACCTGACCGCGGCCGCGGGGCAATGGGGTTGGACGAGCGGCCTGCCGGGTTTCTTGGCGCAGTATGATCTAGACAGGGATTCTGACATTGACATTGCGGACCTGACGGGACTGGCGGACGCCTGGGCCCAGGGGAGATGTTTGTAACGATGGGAAACTCACTGGTGCAGCAGCTGCGCACGGCCGGCATCGAGCCGCGCAAGGCACTGGGGCAGCATTT
>JBGAVB010000167.1:0-6107 GCA_044228345.1 Anaerolineae bacterium
GCTGCGGGCCGTGCGCCAGCCGTTGCGACACTTGTTCAGCCGACGATCATCGGGCATCTGAAGATCTAAAACTCAGGCAAGCGTCCTCGTCCGCCGGCTTCGGCCTGTTCGGCTTGCCACGCATCGATCAGCTGGCGGATGCGCGGCACCTGCACCGCCATCTCTTCCGGCATCTTGGCCCGCGTGCTCTTATAGCCATCGAACTGTTCATGACGGAAAGTGCGCCCCACATCGAAGGCCACGGCGAGATATTCTGGCTTCTCCTCCGCGATGACGCCGAGCAGCATCGTGGTGAAGCCGTAGACGGCGTTCGTCAGCTCCCCGCGGCTGGTTGCCATATCCGGCGGCAGGCCGTAGTAGGCCCGAAAGGCCTGTGAGTAGCCGTCAATCAGGGCAAGCGTAGGCATGTGGTTCGCTCCGTTCAGGGAATGCTCAGGACTTGGCGATTTTCAATGAGAATGCCAGGGTTGATGCGTCAGGGTGAATCGTGTGACGCGATAACGGCCCAGGCAGCGCGCCGTTGCCAGCGAGCGACGGCACCCGCGCCTGATGGGCGTACCGTCTGGCGTCTACCTGCGTCTCAAATTCATGCGGCGGTTAAGCGGTCTGTCGGCTCACTTGGCCTTTTCCCAAGCCAGGCTGCCGTTGCTCAGCAGTTCCTTGACTTGGGGATAATCCAGAATGGAGGCAACAAACCGGATGCTGCGGTGAGCATCCAGGCGATACTCGCCCGTGTTCAGGTGCAAGTGGATGTTGTCGCCCGTTTTATTCACAAGGCGAATGATGTCGTTCGGTTTCCAGGTTGGCCCGGTTGCTGTGGATGCCATGCTATCCTCGTTTGGCGTCGAATCGTCGTTGGCGGCGGGGTTTGCGCCTGACGCACTGAGTCAGTGCGGTTCATTGTACCATTTTATGCCGGATGGTCAAACGATAGGCCTCATTACCTCATGACAGCGACTTGCCCTTGCCTGACCGGCGTGGTACACTTCGGCCCCAGACGTGACAAGACAAAGGAAAGGCGCTGTTTCTGGTTATGATCGTAGATTCACTCGTGGTAGGCGCGCTGCAAGTCAACTGCTATCTCTTGGGCTGTGAAGAAACGCAGGAGGCGGTCATCATTGATCCAGGCGATCAGCCCAACGATGTGCTGCGCTTGCTCGCCCAGCGTGATTGGCGGCTGACTCAGATCATCAACACCCATGCCCATTTCGACCACATCCTGGGCGTGGCAGCCGTGAAGGCGGCCACCGGCGCACCGTTCTATGTGCATGAGGCCGAGCTGCCGCTGGTCGCGGACATGCGTCAGCGCGTCATGCTGTGGCTGGGCTATGACCCCGGCGAACCGCCAACCGTGGATGGCTTTTTGGCGCCAGGCGCCGCCGTGCACTGGGGAAAGCAGTCGCTGGAGATGCGCTGGACGCCAGGCCACTCGCCGGGCAGCATCACTTTTGTGGATCATGCCGGGCGTCGGGCCTTTGTGGGCGATGCGCTCTTCGCCGGCTCCATCGGCCGCACGGACCTGCCGTACGGCAACCATCAGCAGCTGCTCACGGCCATTCGCCAGCAGATCTTCACCTTGCCGGATGACTTCGCTGTGCTGCCTGGTCATGGTCCGGCCACCACGGTGGGCCGCGAGAAGCGCACCAATCCCTTCTTCGATGATGACGCCGATGAACTCTAGCTGCACCTGCGCCCAGCCTGTGGAGACGCTGACCTGTGGAACATGACACCTACCACCAACTGACCTTGCCGGTTGCGATGCAGGCTGAAATCATCGCCCATGCGCGTGAGGGCTGGCCGGAGGAGGTGTGCGGGATCCTGAGCGGCAGGGACGGCGCGGCCATCAGCCTGCTGCGGGCGCGCAACGTGGCCGAGGATCGCCAGATCAACTACACGGTGGATCCACAAACCCTGCTGCGCCAGTTCGACTTCGAGGAGGCGGGCGAGGAGATGATTGCGATTTATCACTCGCACCCGTCGTCGGCCGCGTATCCATCGGCCACCGATGCGCGTCAGGCCACCTACCCCGATGCCGTTTACCTCATCTGCTCGCTGCAGAACCCCGATGCGCCGGTGATCCGCGGCTATCGGCTCCTGCCGCAGCCGTTCGAGGGCCGCGCCAGCGACTTTCCACTGCAATCGGTGCGCGGGCGGGACGATTTCTGGGCCTATCAGCACCCCGCGCCGGATGCTTTCTACATCCTGCACCTCAAACCATCGGTCGGCGCACCGGTCTTGCTCAAAGTGCGCATCGAAGAAGTTGTGCTGCGCACGTGAGACATCGCGGCTAGGTTTTCTCCCACCCCAACGTGCGTAGAAACGCGATATCCTTCTTGCCCAGAACCGCGCGCGCCAGCAGATCAGGGCGATGGGCCAGGGTGCGGCGCAGACTCTCATGGCGGCGCCACTCGGCCACGCGGGCGTGATGACCCGACAGCAGGATCTCCGGCACATGGAAGCCGCGAAACGAGGGCGGCCGGGTGTAGTGCGGATATTCCAACAGGCCCGTGGCATGCGAATCTTGCGCGGGGGCCGCGTCGAAACCGAGCGCGCCGGGCAGCAGCCGCGTCACCGCATCCACAATGACCATCGCCGCCAGCTCGCCGCCCGACAGGACATAATCCCCAATGGAAATCTCATCGGTCGCCAGGTGCAGGCGCACGCGTTCATCCACGCCTTCATAGCGGCCGCAGATCAAAGCCAGGCGTGCGTGGCCGGCCAGCTCGGAGGCCAGGCGTTGGTCGAACGGCCGTCCCTGCGGCGAGAGTAAAACAACCGGGCAGGGCGGCGGAGCGATGGCCGGCGCGATCGGGCGATCATGCAGGGTCGCCCCTACCTCGTCAAGGCCCGCGTCTGCCTGTTCGCTGTCCGCACGCCGCGGCGCCATCTCCAGCACGGCCTCGACGGCGCGAAAGATGGGGTCAGGCTTCATGATCATGCCGCCGCCGCCGCCAAACGGGTAGTCATCGGTGACCTGGTGCTTTCCCTCGGCAAAATCACGGATATTGTGCATCTGCACCTGGATGATCTCCGCGCTGCGTGCGCGCGCGATGATGCTGTCGCCAAATGGCCCATCGAACATCGCAGGAAACAGGGTGAAAATATCAAAACGCATGGCCGCGCTCCTTCGGGGTTTCCGCTTCGAGATCGGGGGTTTCCGCAGTAGGCTTCTGGTCCACGAACCACTTCTGTTCCAGCGCGGGCAAGGCGCCGTCGCTTTGCAGGTCGCGCAGGGCCTGGTTGACCTCAGCCAGCAGCCGTCGCGCCTTGCTGGGCAGGGCAATCACATACGGCGCGCTGGTGAGCGCCGGTTCGATGATGCGCGCAGCGGCCTGTTGGCCAACGAATTGGCGCGCGGTGACGCCATCCACCACGGCCGCGTCCGCCGTGCCAGTAAGCACCGCTTGCAGCGCCTCGGCCGGAGTGGCAAAGGTGACGAGGGTCAGCGCGGGGATGCGCTGGCGCAGGCGGCGCGCTTCGGCGTCCGCCTCAGAGCCGAGCTCCACCGCCAGCGCGCGGCCAGCCAGATCGGCGCTGGAAGCAATCGGCGCGGTTGTTGCCACCAGGCGCAGCCCCGCCTCGAAATACGGCTGCGAGTAGGCAATATCCCTGGTGTAGCGCGGTTCCAGGGGCAGCGCCGAGATCACCGCATCCACGCGCCCGGCCCAGATGGCATCGAGCAGGCCATCGAAGCCGATGGACTCGAACTGCACGCGCACGCCCCAGCGTTGCGCCAGCGCGGCCGCCAGGTCTGCATCGAAACCGACGATCTGCCCGTTGGCGTCCAGGCTCTCGAACGGCGGAAAGCTCGGATCTATGCCCACCCGCAGCACGCCCAGGTCGCGTATGCGCTGCAGCGAACGATCCTCGGATGGGCGCAAGATCAAAACCCCCGCAACCCCCAGCGCCGCCAACATGACAATCAACGCGGAACGCTGAATTCTGATCTTCTGCCGCTTTGCACTTTGCATTTTGCGCTCCCGCCCCCTGCCATTCAGCTTTCAGCTTTCCTCATTCCTCACCGCTCTGCCCTTTGCACTTTGCCCTTTGCACTTTGCACTTCTGCCCTCTGCCATTCCTCATTCAGCTTTCAGCTTTCCTCATTCCTCCACCAGCTTTCCTCATTCCCCTTCCGCATACTGCTGCAGCGCCACGTAGATCGGCTTGGGCACAAAATCGGACGCGACGAAGGTAAAGTAGTCCTGGTAGGAGCGCGTGGGAGCTGGATAGCGAAACGCCCACAAGCACAGCGCCTGCAGCCAGTCCCACTGCGCGGCCAGGTTGAACGCTTCGATGGTGTTCTGAATGCGCTGCGCGGGGCGCACGGCCTTCGTCCAGCGCGGATGATCGTTCCAGCCGGCCTCGGTGATGATGATCCGCTTCGCGCTGTCGCCATTGCGCACCATCACCGCCCGCAGCAGCTCCACGCGGCGAAAGTTGACCACATCGCTGGCGGGCGGATCGTCCGCGGTAAAAACCCAGCCGTAGGCATGCGCGGCCAGGATGTCGAAGTAGCCCGCGGCGCCGGCGTCATACATCTGCTGTAAGAAGATCAGATCGTCCAGGCCGTAGGCCGAGCCGACGGGAGCCAGCGTAGGGGCCAGCGCGCCGCCCAGCACCTGTACGTTGGGGTCAGCCGCTTTGGCCTGCTCATAGCCGATTTTCAACAGCTCCGTGTACGCGGCCGCATCCACCGGACGGTAGCCCCACTCCAGCGCCAGGTTCGGCTCGTTCCAGATGACGACGTAATGCACGCGGCCTTGAAAGCGGCGTACGAACTCATAGACATAACGGCCAAAGTCGGCGTAGTGCGCTTCATCCAGGTAGAGAAAGGTCGTATTCTTCGGGCGCGCCCACGTCGGCACAAAACCCAGGCGCGCAATGACTGTCAGCCCCTGCGTGACCGCGTGATCTATCACCAGGTCGGCGTGCGCCCAGTCGAAACGGCCCGGCGCCGGCTCGTGATAGGCCCAGGGGAAGTATTCGACCACCCAGGGGGCGCCTAGCTCGCGCACCATCTGCAGCGTGCGTTTGATCTTCCACGGCTCCACTTCGTCGGTCAAACGCGTGTGCATCCCCATCTTCGGGTTGATCGTATGCACGGTCTGCTGCGGACCCAGCACGACCAGTGGCTGCGGCGGCGCGGCCAGGATGACAATCACCAGGATCAAGAGCAGACTGCGCAGGAGTGTGCGCGGCTTGAGTGATAATGTTCTCACGTCGCGCATTATACTCGGCGCGGCATCGCATTAGCAAAGATTGCCCGACTTCTTTGGGGCAAGCTGTCACCTTGTGTTATACTACACTTCCAGCTTGAAAAAGGAGATGGAAAGCGTTTCATGCGAGTGTTGATCACCGGCGGCGCTGGTTTTCTGGGGACCGCGTTAGCCAACCGCTTGATCGAGTTGGGGCATCACGTGCGTGTGCTAGACGACCTGAGCGCGGGCGACCCGGCGCGGCTGTCGCCCCGCGTGCTCTTCACGCGCGGCGATGTGCGCGGGGTTGGGCACGATGACTAGCGCACAGACCGCGACGACGGCTCAGAACGGTGCATCACCGGGAATTGAACCTGTGCCATAGGATTCCTGCTGTTCAAACAGGCGCATCTGTGACGGCAGACCGAATTGCGCGATGACATGGTGCGGGATTGGCAATTTCTCCAGGGAACGGGGTTCCACCTTGATAGCGCCGTCACCGTACGACTTACCAACCATGGCGAGATTGACAATGGTGTCAGGATGGCTCAGAATCCCCCACAGTCGCGTCAGGTAATCAGGATCATTGCTCTTGGGATAGACGCATAAGAAACCGGTGAGTGGAATAACCTGGGCGGTGTTGCGAATGAATCGGGAATGACGCCGCCCAAGATACGCAAATAGGAATGGGGGCGCCGCACGCGTTTCCATCCGGTACCACGGCTTACGCTGAGAAATCAGAGGACGTTGAGGCAAACCCATTGCTTCGCCCTCGCTCAGGTAGATTCGTACCGCTTCGGGAAAAGCCTCACGAGGAACCCCTTGGAGGGTCAAGAGCCACGTAGGCCTCCCCAGCGCGCGCAGGGATTCGAGGGTCATTTGGGTGATCTCATCCGTGGGAACATCCCTGGT
>JBGAVB010000168.1:0-6090 GCA_044228345.1 Anaerolineae bacterium
AGTCGCCAACGCAGATCGAACCGCAACCATCCCATGCAATCATATCTGAGCGCAATGACCTGACAGTGATCGAAGGCATTGGCCCAAAGATTCAGATGTTGCTCAACCAATATGGCATCTATAATTACCGCCAATTGGCCGAAGCCGATGTACAGGCTCTGCGCGCCGAGTTGGCGCGGCTGCGCGGCGAGTTGGCATGAGCCAGTTGCCTCCAGTCTCAGCCGCCTTGACGGCGCTGAACATTCCGCACCGCGTGTTTCGGCATCCGGGCCCGGTGCATACCTTGGAACAGGCGGCCGCGGAACGCGGTCAGCAGCCGGAACAGGTCGTGCGCAGCATCCTCTTTCGGCTCGGCGAGGACAACTACCGCATGGTGCTGGCAGCCGGGCCGGCGCAGATCTCCTGGCCCACGCTGCGTCGTCACCTGGGCGTGTCGCGCGTCACCATGGCAACGCCCGCCGAAGTGCTGGCCGTCACTGGCTACCAGATTGGCGCGGTGTCGCCCTTTGGCATCGCCACGCCTTTGCCGATCCTGGCAGATGAGAACGTGTTTGCGCCGCACGAGGTCTCCATTGGCTCCGGCGAGCGCGGGGTGACAGTAATCCTCTCCTCCGCAGCGCTGCGCCAGGCCCTGGGCGATGTGGAAATCGGCCGCTTCTGCGAGTAGCGCGGGCGGCTGCAGCCTGAACAAACGAACGGGGCGCTGGCATAACATGTTGCCAGCGCCCCGTTTTTTTTGCGGCTCACGCCTGCCATTGCGCCGCCGCCAGCATCACATCTACAATGTCAATGTGGCCATCGTGATCGAGGTCCATGCGCCGGTCGTAGGCGCCGTTCCATCTCTCCGCGACCATCGTGATGTCGGCGGCGGTCACCAGCCCATCGCAGTTGATATCGCCCAGCAGGCACGTGCCGGCTGTGGCGTCCAGCGCGGCAATCAACATCTTGAGCACTTCGGCTGCCTGCGTGGGCGTCACCTTGTCTGGCGTGTCGCACGTGCGGTGATAGCAGGCGTAGCTGTCATACTCCTGCTCGATGAGCAAGATGGCTGCCATGTTCGCATTTAGGAAGGGGACATGGTCGCTGCCCCAGGGATCGTATGAGATGGCGACGTTGAGCGTGGTGTAGGTTTGCGCGTTTTGGCTCAGCGTCGTCACCAGGCTGACCGTGCCCGGCACGGCGCTGCTGGTCTCCAGCAGCACATTGGTCGGGTAAGCCGCGCTCTTGTAGCCAATCATGTCCATGATGAAAGCGCCTTTGATACGCGCGCGCTCGGTGGCGCTCAAAGAATTGACATAAGCCTGAGAACCAACCATTCCCTGCTCCTCGCCCGCAAACGTGACAAAACGCACGGTGGCCTGCGGTGGATACTGCGCCAGGATGCGCGCCATCTCCAGCGTGCCCGCTGTACCGCTGCCATTGTCCTCTGCGCCGGGGGCGTTGGTAGCCGCAGAAGGCGAGGTGGAATCATAATGCGCAGCGATCAGGTAGACATCGTTGGGGCGGGTGCGGCCTGTGATCTCGGCCACCACATTGTGCGCCGTCCCATAGGAGCTGTTGAAGGCCTGCAGGGTGGCGACATACCCCAATGTTTCAAACTGAGTCTTCAGCCAGTCGCGTGCGAGCTGCTGGCCAACGGTGCCGGTGCGCCGCGTCGTGGTGGCCGGGGCCTGGATTGTCGCCAGGAGCGTGATGTCCGCCAGCGTGCGCGTGGCGCTGACTGCCGCCACCAGGTCGCCGCGACTGTGATCGGGCGCCAGCTGCTGCGCCCACCAGGCCGCGCCTGGCGTGTGCCGCAAACGGTCACGCTGGGCGATTTGCGGTGCAAACGTCGGATTGGCGCCCCAGCCGCCGGTGTCCATCGCAAGCGTGCGCCCAGGGCCGGCCGCCTGCAGTGGCCCCAGGTCGCTCAGCAGAATCATGACCAGACAGCCAACCAACAGGAAGGGTTGTTTTCGCAACATGCGCTGACTCCTTTTACTTTGCTTGAACCGGTTGCCTATGCTATGCTAGGCCTTATACAGGATTCGAGAGGGAGGAATCGGTGACCGATTTGCTGACGCGTCGTGAGTGGTTGGAAGGAAACGAGGCTTGTGTCCTTGTGTCGGTGCGCTACGCGGAAACAGACTCGATGGGGATCGCGCATCACAGCAACTACATCATCTGGTTCGAGGAAGGGCGCAGCAGTTTGATGCGCTGCCTGGGTCTTCCCTACAGCCAGGTCGAACAGGCCGGCTATTACCTGACCGTGGCGGAAGTGATGGCGCGCTACATCACATCGGCCCACTACGAGGACATGCTGGTGATCCGCACACGCCTGGGCGATTTGCGCAGCCGCGGGCTGCGTTTTGACTACAAGATTGTGCGTGCGCGTGACAACTTGACGCTGGCGACCGGCTATTCCAGGCATATTTGCATCACCCACGCCGGGCAACCGACGCGCATTCCTGAGACGATCATGACGCACCTCGCGCCGGTTGCTCCGACACCCTTAACCACAAAATAGGTTGCGGATTAACACGGATCGCCCCGGATTGCCTGGTTTCATCCACGATTGTGCGCTGATCACTCGATCAATGCGCTGGCGACAAAAGACCACACCATCTCTATCTTCTGGCGTGGTCTTTTGATGATCCGTGAGCTACAGTTTCGGTGGATTGGCTGTTTTCCAGGCCCGGCAGCGCTGCACCAGAAGCTCAAAATTCTCGTACAAGCGCGCGTCAATCTCCTGGCGCATGCCCTTGAGCACCGGCTGCACGCGGTCCCACAGGATTTCGATGCCGCCGAACAGGTCAAAGAAAAGATCGGCATCTACCAGGTCGCGAGTCACCAGGACGCCGAACAGTTCCATCATGCCGCACGTGCTGCTGAAGTAGCGCCATTCGCGTGAGCCGATGGGATAACGGCGTTGAAAATCCGCATAGTCTTGAGCGACGAAGCTGGCGTACATCCACATGCGCGCCTCGTGCGCCTCGTCACGGTTGGCCAATTCCCACAATTTCAGGATGACATCCACATCCTGCCGATTAGGCGCCATGGCTCCTTACTCCCAACGATCTACAATATGACGCTGGACGACGACCGACGCGCCATTTGCCTCTTGCAGCTCAACTGCGCCCAAATCCCACCACAGTACGGCGCCGGTGAGTACCTCGCCGCTGCGTAGGATCAGCGTCAGTGGTCGCGCGTTTTCCTGCGCATCCACTAGGGCCGAAGTCAGGCCTTTGCGGGGCCAATTCTGCCGCCAACGCAGCTCATCGGGCGCAACCGCATAATAGGTTGCCATCTTCTCCAACAGCTGCTCCTCGCCGATAGCCCGGTAGCGCTGCTCAATCTGCCGATAGATGCCGGCGGGGATTCCGCTGGCGGCTTCGATCTCCCATGGCGTTGGCCCTCCCTTGACCGCGCGCAAGTAGCGCACATAGTCCCCCAGGCTCATAGCGCCGCCTTCTGGGGGGAATGGCGATAGTAGGCAATGGCCAGTTTCTGCACCGTCGTTTCTGCGCCGGACGCTTCACGGATGGTGATGGCGTAGGGACTGAAACCGATGACCTGGCCGACGATCTGGCTGCCATCAAACAGCTTGAAATCGAGCTGTTGTCCCTCTTCCTGGACTGCCGTAAGATATCGAAATTCGAACTCGTCCACCGATTCAGGCAGGTACGGACGCTGGCGTTTGCCTTTGGGACGCGAAGGGTGCTCCTCCACGATCCGTTTCTGCAGCGTGCCGAGCAGTTGCGACGCCTCGCGCCGGTTCAACTCACTGAGCGGCTTGCCTGCCTGCGCCTCCAACTCGGCCTGCTCCACGCCCAATCGCTTTCCCAGGTTGACCAGATGTGCGACCTGGCTGGCGCGTACGGGGCCAGGCACGGGCGGCGCGCGGTGTTCACGGTCGGGCCGTTCTGGGCGTTCGCGTCGAGGCAGTCGGCGATCGGACGCGCCGTAGCGTGGCGCGCCGCCTTCTGGCCCTGGCCGCGGCCCTGGTTCGGGACGGGAAGGGCCTGGCGGCCGACTGTAAGCGGGGCGTTGACCGCCCATCGGCGCGCTGTACGCCGCGATCGAGTCCGCGCCAGGGCCAGCTTGCGATTGAGGCGCTGGCGCCGTTGAGCGCGCTGGCGCTGCTGCGGGTGCGGGGCGCGGCGTGTTCGTTTCACCAGGCGGGGGCGACGGCGGCGGATCGGACTGAATCTTGATCTCCCAGGGTTCTACATAAAGCGCACGGGCAAGCCTTTCAATATCTTCGAGCGGAATCGGAGTCTCGCCCAATTCATAACGCTGCAGGACTTTGGACGAGATGCCGGTGCGGCTGCTTAATTCTCCAACCGTCATGCGTTTGCGTCTACGCACTTTCCAGAGGTCTTCCATGCTTGACTGCTCCTCGCTATGGGACGCGCCTGAAACTAGCGTATGGTCTTCATCGCCGGTCTTCAGGCGCTCGCGGTTTTGTCGTCAACAGACGCGACAGCCTGCGCGTCACGTGCGGCCAATTCGGCAACCAGGGCTTCTGGCAACGGCGGCAGGTCTTCGACGCGACTCAGGCCAAAATACTGTAAGAATTCAAAGGTGGTTCCGAACAGAATGGGGCGCCCCACCGCATCCAGGCGTCCCTGCTCTTCGATCAGGCTGCGACTCAGCAAGGTGCGCAGCACGCCATCACAGTTGACGCCCCGAATGGCCTCCAATTGGGTGCGCGTGACCGGCTGGCGATAAGCAATCACCGCCAGCGCCTCCAGGGCCGCAGGCGAGAGACGCGGACTGGTGTCAACACCCAGCAAACGCTCAATGGCAGATGCGGCTGCCGGGCGCGTCGCCAACTGAATCTTGTCATCCTTACGCTGCAGGCAGATGCCGCGGCCAACGAGATCGCGCTCCAAGGCTTGCAGCGCTTGCTCAATCTGTTCTGCTTCCACCAGCAGCACGGCGGCCAGGCGTGCCACAGTCAGCGGCTCCGCCGCCGCGAACAACAGGCTCTCCACCAACGCGCTCAGCGCCTCAGGGGAGGTGTTCGCCGCACCAGCCCCCCGCGCCTCGTCTCCTGTCACCTGATCTATGGTCATGAGGTCTAGCGCTGAGACTCCTTCTCGATGGTCGCGCTTTCGGCATACGGCGCATGGTCAATTTGCACCTCCGCCTTGCCCAAGCGTAGTCCCATGCGCTGCTCAACTACTTCACGCGTGACCGCCAGAATCTCCTCTGTCTTCATCGGCACTTCGATGTCCGGGGTTGTGCGCACAAACAGCTTGATGTCCACACTGCCGCCGTGCGCTTTGACCTCCGGCGTGACGCTCACCACGTCGGCCAGTTGGTCCAGATGCCACGTCAGCCGGCGCGTGACCGAATCCGCCGTCAACGTAGCCCCGCCTGCGCCGGCGGTTTGCACACGCACCGTGACAGGCTTTGTGCGTCGTATCTCGAACCAAATGAGTGGAATGAAGAGCAACGCGGCCGCGACGACCACCGCCACCTGGGCCAGTCGAAAGCGGAATCCGAAGTCGTAAAATCCTTGCGTCAGTGATTCATCCAGACGGCTGATGAGCTGCTGCGCGAGGCTTAGCGCGCCAAATGGAAAGATAGCGACGCCGACGACGCACAGAAAAAGGACAACAAAGAGCAGAAAGATGATAACGCGGTTCAGACCATTCATGCGCACATACCTCAAGCAGACAACCCTCATCTACCGCGGCGCTGGCAAAGGCCGCTTCTCTGACATTATACCCGACTTTCAGATTCGCGTCTATCTCTGCGCCCTCGCGTCGCGTCATGAGCGAGGCGAGCGTTGTGACCACAGCCACAACACGCTGACCAACGCGAGGGTTGCCAACGTAATCAGCGCGCCCCGGCGGACTGAGTCGGGCGCGTAGTCAAAGGTGATGCGATGCACGCCCGGCGGCAGGCGCACCCCCCGGAAGAGCAGGTTGGCCTGCTCGATGCGCGCGGGCGCGCCGTCCACGGTCGCACGCCAGCCAGGAAAATTGGCGTCGCTGAGGACGAGGACGCCGGGCGCGGTCAGCGTGGCGCTGATCACCACCTGTTCTGGCGCATAGTGCTCAATCAACGCACGCCCGGCTTCCTGACCAGCCTGGCCTGCGG
>JBGAVB010000169.1:0-6071 GCA_044228345.1 Anaerolineae bacterium
CAACGGCCAACCGTCCACCTGGAAAACGTAATGGGCCAGCGCCACAGGGATGGCCCCCTTGAGCATGTCGAGGATGATCGCCAGCAGGCCCAGGCCGCGGCCGCCGGCGCGCGCCACGTTGGTTCCACCAGGATTCCCATCGCCGTAGGCGCGAATGTCGGCGCCCAGCGCCAGCCTGCCCAGCCAGACCGATAGGGGCAGCGAGCCGAGCACAAAGCCAATGAGCGTCCAGGTCAGAGAGAGCATGTGGGCGTTAGAAGAGATCGAGCGCGGGCAGGCCAGCCTCGCGCCGGGGCACGGCCAGGGCATGCAGCAGGTCAAAAATGAACAGGAAGCCGCCTTGGACGACAACACCCCAACCAGTGCCGGCCAGGAACGGGTTTTGCGCGCCACGAGTAGACGCCAAAACCAACCCACCGGCCACATACAGCACGTCCAGCCCCGTGTTGATCCACAGGATCCGGCGCAGGTTGCGCGCCTCGCGCTCCAACCTCTCCGCACCGCCTGGACTTGCGGCGCGCCGTTTACGGGCGGTAAACTGCCCAAACAGGGCGATTGCCCCATCAATGGCGCCCCATGCCAGCGCCTGCACGCCGAAGCCATGCCACCAGGCCGACGCACCGAACGCAACCAGCAGCGCGCCGGCGATGACGCTCAGCGCCGACCACCACAGCAGCCGGCGAGATAGAACGTCTTGAAAATCCCAGATCATGTCACAGTTCCTCTATGAGGATTCGACTTTTCTTGTGAACAGCGCCCGCCAGGCGCCCGTGGCCCACAGCGCCCAGGCTATCAGCACCGGCTGGAAAAACAGCCGGTTGAAGCGGGCCTGATCGGTGTTCATGCCAAAGGCGTCAATCCGGTTGACGTACTGCGAGATGTTGCCCGGGAAGATCAGTACAAAAAACGCCGCGACGGCCAGGCCGACGAGCACGCGCTGTTTGAACAGGAAGATCAGGGCTAACCCCAGTGCGATTTCTGCGATTCCAGACAGGAGGACGACCAGCTCGCCATTCACCGGCAGCCAGGTTGGCACCTGGGCCAGGAACTCGGCCCGCGCGGTCGTAAGGTGGGTGGTTCCGGTAAAGACCAGAAATACGCCCAACAGGACGCGCAAAACTGTCTGAGCCGTCCGCGAGGCTCTCTGTCCTGCACTCGACTGTTCGGACCGAAAGCTCTTGTTCTCTGTGTTCACCCTATTCTCCATTTGTGGGGTTGGCTCTCTGTGGAAGGAACGACTTGGCCGCGGCCAGCACAACGGCCAGCAGCGCCGCACCCACCAGCGCAAACTTGACGCTGGCAAAGACGCCGGCTATGAGGGTAAAGGGCGCCAGCGCGCCCTCTACGGTCGGTGACAGCGGGCCGGTCGCCGGCATGCGCCTGACCACGGTGAGCAGGCAGATGTTCTCGCTGACGTCGAGCAGCGCCGCGGCCAGCGGCAGAACCGCCAGGCGTTGTAAGGCGCGCGCCCAGGCTGCCAGGGCCGGGTTGGCCGCCAGCTGCACCAGCAGCGCGCGTAAGCCGCCGGCATAGCCGACAATAAAGAGGAAATCGAGCCACAACGCCAGGCGGGCGAGATCAGCGCCGCCAGCCGGCCAGGCCTGAATGATGGCCGCGACCCGCGCGGGCGTGAAGGCGAGTTCCAGATCAACAATCCCGCCGGGGCTGCCGGCCGCCTTCAACTGAGCCTCGATGCCCTGAAACACGATGAACAGCACGACGACGATCAGCAGGGCCGCCAGGGTGAATCCACGCAGCCAATGGCGGGTATTCATGCTGCCATCTACGGTTGCGTCTGGCGCGCCAGCTCGGCCTCTACCGGCGCCTCGTCACGCGTCAACCATGTGTCGAGCAGCAGCAGGCCAACGCCGACCACCACGAGGCTGTCGGCCAGGTTGAAGACCGGCCAGTCGAACGCGGCGCCGATGTGCCAGTGGATGAAATCAACGACAAAGCCGTACAGGAACCGATCCAGCAGGTTGTTGCCGATGGCGCCAGCCGCGATGGCGGTGAAGGCGGCCAGCATGAGGGGGCGCCGCGGCGCGGCAAGGACATACCACGCGATGACGCACAGCGTCGCTAGACTGACGCCCACGATGAGCGGGGTGCGAATCGTCTCTGGAATCCAGCGCGTCAGGTTGAACGCGGTTTCGCGGTTTTCTACGTATTGGAAATCCCAGAAGTTGGGAATGAACGTCACGCCGGACGTCCCCTTCAACTGGGTAATAGCCAGGCGCTTGCTAAATTGATCGAGGAGCAGCAGCGGCAGCAAGCCGAGTGCAATCATCAGTAGTTGGCGCACGTTGCGTTTTGGCATGATGACCTTCTTGGCTACATTTCTTCTTGCACACTGTAGCGGAAGTGCTTGCGAGCATCGAGCATGGCGCGGCGAATGATCTCATGCACCTGCGCTGGATCAGGGATGTTGGCGAGCGTCGCCTCTGGCAGCGATGGGTCGGCGCTGCGCACAATTACGTCGCCCAGGTTTAGCAGGCGCTCACCCAGGCTCTGGGTATGGTCAACGTCCTGGACGCGGATAAGTTCGATGTCATCGCGGTCTTTGGACAGGAGGCCGCGGAAAATGCGCACCCGCTCAGTCGTTACCTGGTAAAGCGTGGTCAGGGAGAGGAAGGGGCGTCCTTCCCACAGAAGTTTTTCTTCTTCGTTGATCGCGGCGCCACGGGTCGCCTCTTGACGCGCCGGAAGGCCTGCGTCGGCCAGGGTCTCATCCATGGCCAGCAGCACACCGTCAGCAATCGAATCAACCAGGGCTTGCATCTGGTCTTGCGGAACAGCAGTCACCGCGACGCCGCTTTGGGCAATGGACTGCCAGATGCGGGCGACGATCTTGGATTTGGTTTGGCTTATGGTCATCGTGTTACTTCCTCTATACACCACTTCGCATGCGAGGGCGCGCAGACCTAAAGAATGCACGCAGCGCCCACGATTTTTCAATCAGCCCCATTGTACCACAGATTGCGGCCAGAAATGAAGTGAGCTCTGCCAACAATTCCGCGTGCCGGCGCGCGGGTCCGGAAACACAGCTTATGAGCGGTCTTCAGGGGTCAGACCTGTTGATCCAATTCATCCTGGCGCCGTTTCGATTGTTCCAGCAGCACCAGCGTGATCGAGTAGGCGGCCGCGGCCAGCGGCACGCCAAAGACGAAGCCCCAGAAGCCCATCAGCTGCGAGCCAACCAATAGGGAAATGACAATCAGCAGCGACGGCATACGCAGCGACTCGCTGAAAATGGAAGGCATGACGACGTTGAACAGGATGACCTGGAAAACGAGCAGGATGAGCAGCAGCCAGACCGTGTTGGGCGAACCCTGGAGGGCCGCCACCAGCACCGGCAAGATGGTGGCGACGATGCCGCCAACGATCGGCACGAGCACGACCAGGCCAGTTGCCACCCCCACCACCAGGGCCGAATCAATGCGCAAGATGAACATGAGCAGGGAAACCGCCGTGCCGAAGATGAAGCCTTGCAAGACTGTACCGCGCAGGAAACCGCCAAAGGTGCGGTCAATGGTCTCGGAGGCCAGTTGGTATTCATCTTCGTAGCGCCTGGGCAGCACGCGCAGGATGGCGCCGGCAATCGCGCTGCCGTCGAGGGTGACGAACAGGCTGAGGAAGATGATGATCAGGAATTGGCTGAAAGCTGTGGCAATGCCGCCGGCCAGCCCCAATCCAAATTGCAGGAGGTTCGCGCCCACGAGCGGCACCTGGTTCAGCAGGTCGGAGGGCTGCGGCAAGACAATCAGGCTCGCATCGAGGTCGAAGCGAGTGATCAGAAACGCGCGCGCGCCGTTAAGCCACGCGGTGGCCCGCTGCAGCCACAACGGCAGGTTGCCGGCTTGAATCTGCATGGTCTGCGCCAACTGGTCCAGTTGATGGACGAGCACCGGCACCAGGGCCAGCACCGTGAGGGCCAGGCCAGCCACGAGCAGTCCGTAGACGATGGCAACCGCCAGGCCAAATGGGAGGTGGAAAGTCTCCTGGCCGCGCAGAGGGATGCGCTTTCCCAACAGCCGCTGCAGAGGGCGCAGCGTCAACGGCCGGCGCTGCAGCCAGGTGACCAGCGGCTGCAGCGTGAAAGCCAGGAGCCAGGCCAGCGCGACCATGAGGATCAGGCTGCTGAATGAACGGATGAAGACGGTCAGTTTTTCGATGAGGTAGATCGCGACCGCCAGGGTGAGCACGATAATCAGCGAACGGGGCAAGAGTTCGGACGGACGATGATTGTCTGTCATGAAAAGCGTTCTCCTATCTATTGGCCGGGGTCGGGGAGCACCTGGTACACGCGAAACCACGCGTTGCGGTAAACCGTGGCAAATGGCAGCTCGGTGCTGTTGAAGAAGACAGCAAAACGAGCCTGGTATTTCTGCCCCAATGCCGCCACCTCGGCGGCGCTGAGATCGTTGTAGCGCGTATCGCTGGCGCTGGCGGCGTGTAAATCCTGCATGCGCTGCCACCAGGCGGCGGTGAACGGCACGCTGAAGTATTGCTGGGTGCCGTCCTTCCACTCGCCCACCACCGGCCGTTCGCTTTCCACGCGGAAGCCGTAATAGTAGGGCGGCGTCATGAACGTGGCATCCACCGGCGTGTTTTGGCGCGCCCAGGCCTGCACATCACGCCAGGCCGCCAGCAGATCGGCCGGGACCTGGGGCTGTGTGAACGCCGCCGCCGTGGAAACGAGCAGCGCCAGGAGCAGCGCGGCGGCCGTCCAACGCACGCCGGCCGGCCAGGTCATGAGCCTGGACAGGCGCTGGCCGCTGGCCGCTTTATAGATCCGTTCGGCGGCCACGCGGCCCAGCGCATCCAGCGGCGCCCAGATGGCAGCAGCCGTCAGCAGCAGGCCAGCCAACACGCCGGCGATCCACACACTGGGCCACGGCGCGAACAAGGCCAGCAAGACGACGAGGCCTCCGGCGCGGGCCAGGCCCCCGCGATCCCAGGTGGACAGCAGCCAGCTTACCACCAACGGCAAGGCCAACAAGGTCAGAAACTTGGTGCTGCGGAAGAGCTGCCAGCGCAGGACGAGTCCAACGGGCCAGACTTCCGCGCCGAGGAAACCAATCAAGGCCAAGAGCGCGACCGCGAGCGCGGCGCCAGCCAGCCAGCGGCCCTGCGCACTGCGCCGCTGCGGCCACCAGCCCAGCGCGGCCAGCCCAATCCACAGGCCAAAGGTGACAAAGTCAGTCAGCGGCCAGGTCAGCGGAAAACTGTGCTGGGCTGAGCGCAGGCGCAAGAGATCAATCCAGGCTGGAGTGATCGGCTCACGCGCCTGCCATGACCAGATGAGCGTGGGCAGCGCCAGGAGCAAACCGAGCGCCGCAGCCAGCAGGGGCGCGGCCCACCGCCGCCAGGGCAAGCGCAGCAGGTCGCCGCCCAGCAGCAGGGCCAGGGCAAACGCGCCGCTGAGCGCGTGCAGATTGATGAGCAGGCCGGCCAGGGCAAAGGCCAACAAGCGCCATTCTAACAGGCCCGCCAGCAAGGCCCACAGCGCCAGCGCCATGCCCACGTGGCGCGGCAGCGCGGAACGCAGGATGAGATCGTCGCCGCCGAGCACGGGCAGCAGGGAGAGGGTGAGCAGCAGCCCTGCCAACAGCGGCCGCAGAGGCATACGATCCGGCGCCAGGCGCAGGCTCAAACCGGCCGCGGCCGCCAGGTAAGCCAGCAGCGTGAGCAGGTGAATGACGAGGAACAGGGTGGGAATGGAAACCAGGCGCGTCGCGAGGGCCAAGAGATGGAAATAGAAGGACGGGTAGCCGGCGCGCGTCGCCAGCATCGGATCGCCGGGGAAGAGCGCCGGGTCGAGCGTCTGCAGCAGGAACGGCAGGTGAATGGCGTGCGCATCCTCGACGACGCCGAAGCGGTAGCCGTGGGCCAGCAGATGAAAGCCAACGAACAGCACGCTGAGCAGCAAGACTCCCGCGCCGGGCAGCCAGCGGCGACGAAGCATGGTCAACCACATCGTCCGATCCCCTCAGCGCACCGCCGGGGGCAGGCGGAAGGTCATCACCGGCGTCCGTTTGCCCAGCAGGCGAAAGCCCTGCTGCGCGTAGAGG
>JBGAVB010000016.1:0-15297 GCA_044228345.1 Anaerolineae bacterium
GAAGCCAAACCGTTTGACCAAAGGTGAACTCGGTCATTTGCGCAAGAAAAACCTGGCGCCCCTGCGCACGCTGCGTGAATTTCGCGCCTTCCGCCACGACAAGATCGAATGGCAGATCGGTCAGAAGATCACGGCCGACGTCTTTGCTGCTGGCGATGTGGTTGACGTGACGGGCCTCTCCAAAGGTCGCGGCTTTCAGGGCGGTGTGCGACGTCATGGTTTTCGTGGCGGGCCAAAGACGCATGGCCAATCGGACCGTCAGCGCGCACCTGGTTCCATCGGCGCAGGCACATCGCCTGGCCGTGTGGAGAAGGGCACCCGCATGGCTGGGCACATGGGCGCGGCGCGCGTCACTGTAACGAACCTGCGCGTGGTGAAGGTAGACGCTGAGCGTAATCTGCTATTGGTGCGCGGCGCCGTACCGGGCGCCAAGAATGGCCTGCTGTTTATCCGGGCTGCGCGCAAAGCAGGTTGATGGGCGCCGGAGGAAAGAATCATGCAAGTACCAGTTCATAACATTAGTGGTGAAGTAGTCGGGCAGGTTGAACTGCGCGACGACATCTTTGCGGTGCCAGTGAATCGTTCTGCGATGCACCAGGCGTTGGTGCGCCAGCTTGCTAATGCCCATTTGGGCACGCATGACACCAAGACGCGTTCAGAAGTCAGCGGCGGCGGCAAAAAGCCGTGGCGCCAGAAGGGCACCGGACGCGCTCGCCAGGGGAGCACGCGCGCGCCGCATTGGCGGCATGGCGGCGTTGCCTTTGGGCCGACGCCGCGTGCCTATACGCAAGACATGCCGCGCAAGATGCGGCGCCTGGCGATGCGGTCGGCTCTGTCGGTCAAGGCCGCAGACCAGCAGATTGTGGTTGTCGAAAGTTTTGCCCTGGAGACGCCCAAGACGAAGGCCATCGTGCAGTTCCTAAACAAGGTTGAAGTCAAGCGGAGCGCCCTCATTTTGCTGTCTGAACGCAATGAGACCATGGAGCTGTCGGCGCGCAACCTTCCCAACGTGAAGACGCTGCGCGCGGGCTATCTCAACGTGCGCGACCTGCTTGGTTACGAAACCCTGGTGGTGCCGTTGGCGGCGCTTGAGCAGATCGAATCCTTCCTGGCGGACTGAGTCGGAGGAAATGAGCTATGCATATCTATGAAGTTCTCAAGCGGCCGTTGATCACGGAAAAAACGATGGCTCAGCGTGAATTGGCGAACCAATACGCGTTCGAGGTGGATCGTCGCGCCAATCGCCATCAGGTGAAAGAGGCGGTGGAAGCGGTCTTTCCCAACGTGAACGTTTTGGACGTGCGCGTCACCAATATGCCGCCCAAGCACAAGCGGGCCTTCCGGCGGCAGGTCGTGCGCCATACCGCCTGGAAGAAGGCCTATGTCACGCTGGCGCCTGGGCAAACGATCCAGGTGTTCGAAGGCGTGTAACGAGGAGTTAAAGCGATGGGAATCAAGATCTATCGGCCCACCTCAGCGGGCCGGCGTGGCATGAGCGTTGCAACGTTTGATGAACTGACACCGGACGTGCAGCCAGAGCGCTCATTGCTCACCGGTATTCGGAAGCGCGCCGGGCGTAACCAGCAGGGCCGGATAACCGTACGCCATCAGGGCGGCGGGCACAAGCAGCGCTACCGTTTGATTGACTTTCGACGCGACAAGGTCGGCATTCCCGCCCGCGTGGAGAGTATTGAGTACGATCCAAACCGCACGGCGCGCATCGCCAAGCTCGTCTATGCCGACGGTGAGAAGCGGTACATCCTGGCTCCTTTGGGCGTCCAGGTCGGCGACAAATTGATGTCAGGGCCAGATGCTGAAGTACGCAGCGGTAACGCGCTTCCGATTGCCAATCTGCCGTTGGGTTCGGTGATTCATAATATCGAACTACAGCCGGGCCGCGGCGGCCAATTGGTGCGTTCGGCCGGCGTGTCGGCGCAGTTGGTCGCGAAGGAAGGCGATTATGCGCAGGTGCGTTTGCCCTCTGGCGAAGTACGCTTGATCAGCATCCGCTGTATGGCGACCCTCGGCCAGGTTGGCAACACCGATCACGCCAACATCAATTGGGGCAAGGCTGGTCGCCTGCGGTGGCGTGGCCACATGCCGCAAGTACGCGGCATTGCGATGGACCCCAGTTCTCACCCGCACGGCGGCGGCGAAGGCCGCTCGCCGATCGGCATGCCCGGGCCGAAGACGCCGTGGGGCAAGCCAGCCCTGGGCTATAAGACGCGCAAGAATAAGCGTACGGCCAGCATGATCGTGCGCCGACGCAGCGCGGGTCGTCTGAAGTAAGCGAGGGTGAGGAGGATTTACCTGTGTCACGTTCATTGAAAAAGGGACCGTTTGTAGACCCGAAGCTGCTGAAGAAGATTGAAGCGATGAATCGCCGCGGCGAGAAGCGTGTGCTCAAGACCTGGTCGCGCGACTCAACGATCTTCCCGCAGTTCGTGGGCCACACCATGGCTGTGCATGATGGCAAGCGCCATGTGCCGATTTACGTTACTGAGAATATGGTGGGACACAAGCTGGGCGAGTTTGCGCCCACACGCTTCTTCCGTGGTCATGCGGCCAAGGAAAAGCCAACGAAGGTGTCAGCGAAGCCGTCAGGAGGGAAGTAAACATGAGCGACGTGGTAACCGTGAAAGCGACCACCAAGCATGTGGGCCTGTCGGCGCAGAAGGTGCGCCTGGTGGTGGACCAGGTGCGCGGCCGGCGGGCCAGTGAGGCGCTCGCCTATCTGGCTGTTCTGCCGCAAGCCGCGGCCAGGCCCGTGGCGGCAACGATCAAGTCGGCCATGGCCAGCGCCGAGGAAAACCTCGGCTTGAACCAGGAAGATATGGTGGTGAGCCAGATTTGGGCCGACATGGGATCAACTCGTAAATGGCGACGTTTCGGCGCGCGTGGGCGTTTCAAGCCCATCTTGCGCCGCAGTTCCCACATCAGTGTGGTGCTGGCGGAAGAAACGAACGCATAGGTTGACTTGGAGATCACACAACACGCGCCGGCTTGACGGCAAGAATTATGACATCTGGGAAGGTGAGCGATAGGCTGTGGCAGCCGAGGCGCAGTGGATCCCAGGATACGGAGGACGCATTGGGTCGCAAGGTTCATCCAATTGGTTTTAGATTAGGGATCATTCGTGATCATCAGACCCGCTGGTTTGCATCGGGTCAGCGCTATGTGCAACAACTGCAAGAGGATCGCGCCATCCGCCAGATGGTGTTGAAGCTCATTACGGGCGCCGGCATCTCGCTGCTGGAAATCGAACGCTTTCCGAACCAGGTTGCCTTGCGCGTCCATACGGCCAAGCCGGGCATCATCATCGGACGCAAAGGCGCCAATGTCAACGATCTGCGCACGAAACTGCAGACTCTGACCGGCAAGAAGGTCAAGATAGACATCGAGGAGATTGAACGGCCGGAACTCGATGCTTACCTGGTAAGCCAGAGTATTGCAGAGCAGCTTGAGAAGCGTATTTCCTACAAGCGTGCGATGAAGCAGGCGGTGACGCGTGCGATGCGTTTGGGCGCCAAGGGCATCATGATCACGTGCAGCGGACGTCTGGCTGGCTCTGAAATGGCCCGCCGTGACTCGGTGCGCGATGGCCAGATTCCGCGCCATACGTTGCGCGCCAACATTGACTACTCCTATTCCGAGGCGTTGACGACCTTCGGCCGCATCGGCATCAAGGTGTGGATTTACAAGGGCGAAGTTCTGCCTGGCATGGCGCGCCCGAGTGAGACCAGGTCAGTGAGGACAATGGAGTAAGCCAGCGTCTGGCGAGGCTGGCTGGCGACTGACCTGAGGGCGGCGCCTGAGAGCCTTAACATTTAGGAGCAAATTAACGATGTTAATGCCGAAGCGTGTCAAATACCGCAAAATGCACCGTGGTCACATGCGTGGCACGGCCGGCCGGGGCAACCAGGTTGCCTTTGGTGAATTTGGCCTGCAAGCGATGGAGCCATGTTGGATGACCAGCCGCCAGATCGAAGCGGCTCGCCGCACGATTGTGCGCTTCATCCGCCGCGGTGGTAAGTTATGGATTCGTGTCTTCCCTGATAAGCCGGTGACGAAGAAGGCCGCCGAGACCCGCATGGGCAGCGGCAAGGGCGCGGTAGATCACTGGGTGGCGGTTGTCCGCCCGGGACTGATGTTGTTTGAATTGGCCGGCGTGACCGAAGAGACGGCGAAAGAGGCTTTCCAGTTGGCATCCTACAAATTGCCAATCAGGACACAGCTCGTGTCGCGTGCGGCGGAGTCTGCGGCGCCAGAAGTAGCGGCTGCGACGGCCGGCGCCGCGGCGTAGTGAAGAGGAGCTCATGATGCTGTCAAAAGAAATCCGTGCGCTGACAACCGATGAGGTTGGCGTTAAGTTAGACGCTGCTTATCAGGAGCTGTTCAATCTGCGCTTTCAAATGTCAACCGGTCAGATGAAGAACACCACGCGCCTGACGCAGGTCAAACGTGATATTGCCCGGTTGAAGACAATTCTGCGGGAGCGCGAATTGGAAGCCTGGTATGCCGCAGAGCGCGGCGCCTGACAACGGGCGCTGGTGCAAGTCGAAGGGGAAGAATTATGCGTGAACAGCGTAAAACATTGGTTGGCCGCGTAGCCAGCAACAAAATGGACAAAACCGTGGTGGTGACGGTGGAACGCGTACGCCGCCACGCGCTGTATGGTAAAGTGATCAAGATCACCCGCCGCTTCATGGCGCACGATGAGAGCAATGCCTGCCAGATTGGTGACATGGTGCGCATCCTGGAATCTCAGCCGTTGAGCCGCCACAAGCGATGGGTGGTGGCGGAAATCCTGAATCGTTCGAACCAGGAAGTAGCTTGATCTGTTTCCCGCAACCGTACGGCGTTTGCACCCTGGCGCGTGAGCCAGGAGGGCAGCGACAGGCGACGGTTCGGTGAACCACACAAAAGGAGACGACGATGATTCAGCAGGAAAGCCGGCTGGTTGTTGCAGACAATACGGGCGCAAAAGAAATCCTGTGCATACGTGTCAAGGGCGGCTCAACACGTCGCTATGCTTCGGTGGGGGACATCATCGTAGCGGCCGTGAAGCAAGCGGCGCCCAATGGCGCGGTAAAGAAGGGCGATGTGGTGCGCGCGGTCGTCGTGCGAACCGCGCGGGGCTACGGCCGTTCGGATGGTTCGTACATCAAGTTTGACGATAACGCGGCCGTCATCATTGACGAAGCCAAGAACCCGAAGGGCACGCGCATTTTTGGCCCGGTGGCCCGTGAACTGCGTGAGCGGGGCTTTATGAAGATCGTGTCGCTGGCTCCCGAAACACTTTGAGACGCGGTGCACAGAGCCAACGGAAGTAGACGGAAGCGAGTAACGAGGAGAGCCGGGGTATGAAAATCAAAAAAGGCGACACGGTTGAAGTCATTCGGGGCGAACATCGCGGGACGCGCGGCAAGGTCAATGCGGTTCTTGTGGGCAAAGATAAATTCGGCCGCAAAGACCCCGACAATACCCGTGTGGTCGTGGCGGGCGTCAACCTGATCATAAAGCATCAGCGCCGCACAGGCGATGTGCGCACACAGGTCGGGCGGATTGAGCGTGAGGCGCCGATTCATGTTTCTAACGTGATGCTGGTTTCGCCCAAGACGAATGAACCGGTGCGCGTCGCTTTCAAGGTGGATGCGGATGGCCGTAAGGTGCGCCGCGAAGCGGGCACTGACGAAGCCATTGATTGATGATGGCGGAAAGACGGAGTAGACGATGAACGCACAACCTAAACTAAAGGTGCGCTATCAGAATGACATTGTGAAGACCATGCGTGAAGAGTTTGGCTATCAGAATGTCAACGAAGTGCCTCGCATCGAGAAAATCGTAGTCAATATCGGCCTGGGCGAAGCGCTGCAAAACGCCAAGGCCCTGGAAGCGGCTGCCAGCGACATGGCGACGATTACCGGACAGAAGCCGGTGATTACGAAGGCGCGGCGTTCGATTGCCACCTTCAAGCTGCGCGAGGGCAATGCCATTGGCGCCAAGGTGACGCTGCGCGGCGCCCGTATGTATGAATTCCTGGACAGACTGTGCAATATCGCGCTGGCGCGCCAACGCGACTTTCGCGGCGTCTCGCCGGATGGTTTCGATGGCCGCGGCAACTACAGCCTGGGCCTGCGCGAACAGTTGATCTGGCCGGAAATTGACTACGACAAAATTGACCGCGTGCGCGGCATGGAAATCACGTTGGTTACCACGGCCAAGACGGATGATGAAGGGCGCCGACTGTTGCAGTTGTTCGGAATGCCATTCCGAGCGCGGTAACACCCGCGGCAAAGTGCGCGAAGGGAAGCAAAACGGGGTCGTTAGTCGCGAGACTGGCGAGAACGAGGAGATACTGTGGCCAAAAAGTCAATCGTCATTAAAGAAACACGTCGTAAATATGCGGTGCGCGTGCGCAATCGCTGTAAGATGTGCGGACGCCCACGTGCTTATATGCGGCGGTTTGGCTTGTGCCGTATTTGTTTCCGCCAAGAGGCTTTGGTGGGGCGGCTGCCGGGCGTGGTGAAGTCGAGCTGGTAATTCTACCACCGCCATTGCTGAACAATGGCTGGTTGGGGGCGATTCCAGGCGCCGACACGGCGCCTCTTCATGGGTTCAGAGAAGCGATATTAGTAGGACCACCAGGAGTGCGCAGGCACTAACCAGTGTGTCCGCGGGAGTGAAAGACGATGGTTAATGATCCGATTGCGGATATGTTGACACGCATTCGCAATGCGCTGTTGGCTCGGCATCGCCAAGTGCTGATCCCCAGCTCGAAGATGAAGGTCGCAATTGCTCGCCTTCTCAAGGAAGAGGGTTTCATTCAGCATTACGACGTGACGCGCGACCGTCCGCAGCCGATGCTTCGCATCATTCTGAAATATGATAAAAGCCGCAAACCGGTGCTTTCAGGCCTAAAACGCGTGAGCAAGCCGGGCTGCCGTGTATATACACCGTACCGCGAGATCCCCTGGGTGTTGAGCGGGATGGGTGTTGCCATCTTGACAACCCCGCGCGGCATGATGACTGATCGCCAGGCACGACGTGCGCATCTCGGCGGCGAAGTGCTGTGCTACGTCTGGTAGTCAGCGGAAACTTGCGAGGGAACTATGTCAAGAGTTGGTAAACTACCCATCAAGTTGCCCGCGGGCGTGTCAGTGGACATTGCCCCCGGCAACGAAGTAACTGTCAAAGGGCCGCGTGGCACGCTGAACAGGCAATTTCCGACGAGCATTGCTATTTCTTTGGATGATGGCTTGGTGACTGTCCAGCGTCATGCCGAGAACCGCTTTCAGCGCGCGGCGCACGGACTGGTGCGCGCCCTGATGAACAATATGGTGGTCGGCGTGTCGAGCGGCTTCAAGAAAGAGCTGGACATCATTGGGGTTGGCTACCGGGCCGAAATGCAGGGTAAGAACCTGATGTTGCATGTCGGTTACTCTCATCCTGTAGAGTTTCTGCCGCCATCTGGCATTGCGTTTGCCGTGACGCCTACGCCCGACAAGAACGTGCGCGTGACCGTGGAAGGCGCTGATAAGGAAGTAGTTGGCGAAACCGCGGCGCGCATTCGACGCATTCGGCCGCCTGAACCCTACAAAGGTAAGGGTATCCGCTATGTGGGTGAGGTCGTCCGTATCAAGGCCGGCAAGGCTGGTAAAGTTGGCAAGGGCGGCAAGTAAGGGAGTAACGACTCATGGCAAAAAATGAAGGTGCGATCGCACGCACGCGACGGCACACACGTATTCGCCGGCGTGTCGTAGGGACGGCGCAGCGACCCCGTCTGAACGTGTTCCGTAGTTTGGAGCATATCTATGCCCAAATCATTGATGATGAGCAAGGGCACACGCTGGTATCGGCCTCAACGGTTGATCCAGACACGCGCACACGTCTGGCCGGACTGAGCAAGGTGGCGCAGGCCACGCTCGTGGGTGAGATGATCGCAGAGCGGGCGCTGGCTGCAGGGATTAAGCAAGTGGTGTTCGACCGGGGCGGCTACATTTATCATGGCCGTGTCAAGGCGCTTGCCGAAGGCTCGCGCGCCAAGGGTTTGGATTTCTAACGCTGGAGCCGAGCAGGAGGATACATGCCTGAGAAGAAGAGAGAACGCGAACAGCGACGCAATCGCGAAGAAGAACGCGACCAATTTGACGAGCGCGTGGTGCACGTGGCGCGCACGGCCAAGGTCGTCAAAGGCGGGCGTCGGTTTACTTTCCGCGCGGTAGTTGTGGTAGGCGATAATAACGGCCGGGTTGGCATTGGCATCGGCAAGGCCCGTGAAGTGCCAGACGCCATTCGCAAGGGCACGGAGCGCGCCCATAAGGATATGCGTCCCGTTCCGCTGGCTGGCCGCACGATTCCGCATGAGGTTCGGGTGCGCTTTGGCGCCGCCGAGGTGCTGCTCAAGCCAGCAACGCCTGGTACGGGCGTCATTGCGGGCGGCGGCGTACGCGCCGTCGTCGAAGCCGCCGGAATCAAAGATATTCTGACAAAATCACTTGGCAGCAGCAACATGCTCAATGTGGTGAAGGCCACGCATGCGGCGCTCAACGCACTCAAGGATGTTGAGGCCGAAGCACAGCGCCGCGGCAAACCCGTTGAAGGCCTGCTGCCGTTCTGGAGGCAAAAGACAGATGCCGAACAAGGATAATGCCACTCGACGCTTGCGCGTGACCTACGTAAAGAGCGTCATTGGCTATGACCAGAGTCAAAAACGTACGGTGCTGGCGTTGGGCCTTCGTCGCTTGGGGCAGACTGTTGAACATGCCGATACGCCAGTAATTCGGGGCATGGTCGGTAAGGTTCCGCACCTGGTCCGCGTTGAAGAAATTGGCGCTTGAGTAGGGGGAACGTATGCAATTACATGATCTCAAGCCGGCGGTTGGCGCGAAACAGCCGCGCGTGCGCGTGGGACGCGGCAGCGGCGCTGGCCGTGGTAAGACGGCCGGTAAGGGTACCAAGGGCCAGAATGCACGCAGTGGACGCAGCGTAGCGCCGTACTTCGAAGGCGGTCAGCTGCCGCTGGTGCGCCGGCTGCCGCACCTGGCAGGTTTCACCAATCTATGGCGTATCGAGTTCAAACCGGTCAACCTGGACCGCTTGTTGGAGTTTGAGGCTGGCAGCGTCGTGTCACCCGAGACGCTGGTTGAGGCGGGGATTATCAAGGGGAATGATCTGCGCGTGGCTATTCTTGGCCGCGGCGAGCTGGATCGCCCGCTGATTGTGAAAGCGCATCGCATCTCTGCCAGCGCCCGTCAAAAGATCGAAGCGGCTGGTGGGACGGTGGAAGCGCTGTCCGTCGAGACTAAGCACGACCCGCGCTAAGTCGTTGCCGGTCAAAGCAGGTCTTTGTGGCGCCTGTTTTGCAGGCATAAGCAAGAGGAGGCCAGTTTCATATGCAAATGCTGCAAGCCGTACGCAACGCCTTTAAGTTGCCCGACTTACGCCGAAAGCTGTTGATCACCTTTCTGATCTTGGTGATTTATCGCTTGGCCGCGCACGTACCAGTGACCGGTGTCAACGCGGAGGGGCTGCGTCAGCTTTTCCAGTCAAACCAGCTTCTGGGCCTGCTTGATATGTTCTCTGGCGGCGCCATGTCGAATTTCTCGGTCATGGCGATGGGCGTGTACCCATACATTACCGCGTCCATTATCATGCAGTTGTTGATTCCGATTGTGCCGCGACTGGAAGCGCTGCAAAAGGAAGGCGAGGCCGGCCGCAATCGGATCAACCAGTATCAGAACTGGTTGACCATTCCGCTGGCTGCTTTGCAGGCCTATGGTCAGGCAACGATCCTGACGCGGTCGCAAACGACTGGCGCGCCGGTTTTGTCAACGTTCGGGTTTGCACAGTATCCGTTGGAAACGCTGACGACAATCATCGTATTGACGGCGGGAACGATGTTTGCCATCTGGCTGGGTGAGCTGATCACGGAGCAGGGCATTGGCAACGGCGTCTCGATCATCATCTTCGGCGGCATTGTGGCCCGCGTGCCGCAGTCTATCGGCAACTTGCTGGCTAATAACCCCCTGTCGCTGGTGGTTTTCCTGGTTGTCACCGTGATCACCGTGGCGGTGATTGTGGTGGTGCAGGAAGGACAGCGGCGCATTCCGGTGCAGTATGGCAAGCGCGTGCGTGTGATGCGCGGGAATCGGCTGATGATGGTGGGCGGGCAGAGTACGCACGTCCCGCTGCGCGTCAATTCGGCGGGCATGATTCCGTTGATCTTCGCGCAGAGTATCATGATCTTCCCCGGCACCATTGCCAGCTACTTCGTCTACTCGGCGAATGCAACGATTGCCAAGGTGGCTACCTGGATCTCGACAACATTCAGTCCGCAGAGTAATCTATACTGGATTCTGTACTTTTTCCTGGTGCTCGGCTTTACGTACTTTTACACAAGCGTGGTCTTCCAGCAGCAAAACCTGCCAGACACCTTACAAAAGCAGGGCGGCTTTGTGCCAGGCATTCGTCCTGGCAAGCCGACAGAGACCTATCTCAACGGCGTGCTCAATCGGATCACGTTGGTGGGAGCGGTTTTCTTGGGCCTGGTCGCGATCTTGCCGTGGATCACGCGTGACTTGACTGAGACGACAACGATGTTGATCACCAGTACTGGTATGCTCATCGTGGTTGGCGTGGTGCTCGATACGATGAAGCAGTTGGAAGCGCAGCTGATGATGCGCCACTACGAGGGCTTCATCAAGTAAGCCTGGCGCTGCGGCCAACTCAGCGGCGGGCGAGACTTAACCCGTGCCTAACCTGTCTACCCGATGGGCAGCATGTGAAGAAGTGTCCCAATCACACAACACAAGGAGTTGGATGACGATGGAGTCAAACAGTCCGATCTTTATCGTGATGTTGGGTGTGCCGGGTGCCGGCAAGGGCACTCAAGCGCAGCGGCTTGAAGAAAAATTGGGGCTGAAGCAAGTTTCAACCGGTGACATCTTTCGCGACAATCTGCGCAACCAGACGCCACTCGGCCAACTAGCCAAGAGCTATATGGACAAGGGCGAACTTGTGCCCGATGATGTGACTATTCGGATGGTGGAAGAACGTCTGAGCCGGCCGGACTGCGCCAAAGGCGCCATCATGGATGGCTTCCCGCGCACTCTGGCTCAGGCCGATGCGTTCGATAAAATGCTGAGTGGCAAAGGGCAGAAGGTGGCTCTCGTGCCGCTCATCGGCGTGACCGATGATGAGGTGATGGATCGCTTGACCGGTCGCCGGGTTTGCCGGCGCTGCCAAGGGGTCTTTCATCTCATGTTCAACCCGCCGCCGCCGACCGGTGAATGCCCACAGGGCGATAAGAGCCTGTGCGACATTTACCAGCGTGACGATGATAAGCCTGAAACAGTGCGCAATCGCCTGTTTGTCTACTACAAGCAGACGGCGCCCTTGATCGGGTACTACTTCGCTCACGGGCTGTTGGCTGAGATCAATGGTGCGCAAGCGATTGACAAGGTAACGAGTGATCTGTGGGACGTGTTGGACAAAGCCATGGGATGAGGCCGTGGCTGCAGCGCCGATCGGAGCCGCAGCCGCAAGAGAAACCGGCGCCCGCTCGCGTCACGTTGAAAGGCTCTTATGAGTTGGGCCTGATGCGCACGGCCGGGCAGATCGTGGCTGAGGTTCATGAAACCGTCAGGCAGGCGATCAAGCCAGGCGTGACGACAGGCGAGTTGAATCGCCTGGCCGACGCGCTGATCCGGAAACGCAATGGGATACCATCGTTTCTGGGATACAACGGGTTTCCGGCCTCCATCTGCGCCTCGATCAATGACGAGCTGGTGCATGGCATTCCCAGCGCCAAGCGCATGCTCCATGCAGGCGACATCATCAGTGTGGATGTGGGCGTCATTTACAAAGGCTTTCACGGCGATTCCGCCTGGACTTACCCGGTCGGCGAGATCACGGACGAGGCAAAGCGCCTGCTGGCAGTGACTGAACAGTCGCTGTACGTCGGCATTGAACAGGTGGCTCCTGGCAAGACGTTTGGTGATGTTTCAGGCGCCATTCAGCGTTATGTGGAGGGTCACGGGTTCAGTGTCGTGCGCGAGTACACCGGTCATGGCATCGGCCGGCAAATGCACGAGGAGCCGCAGATCTTGCACTATCTGCACCCCGATGACAAGGTGCAATACTGGATTCTGCGCCCAGGCATGACATTTGCCATCGAGCCCATGGTCAATGCCGGCACATGGAAGACGCAGGTTCTTGAGGACGGGTGGACGGTGGTGCCTGAGGATCGGCGCTTGTCCGCACACTTTGAGCATACGTTGGCAGTCACCGAGAATGGCGTCGAAATCCTGACCCGGCAACGGTAAGGGGATCAAGACTTCCGCAGTCTGGCAGATTTCGGAAGTCTAGGGTTGGAAAAGTAGGTTAGGTAAGGGAGAGGTGTTCTCATGAAAGTTCGACCCTCTGTAAAGCGAATTTGTGCGAAGTGTAAGATCATCAAGCGCCACGGCGTGGTGCGGGTGATTTGCCAAGACCCCAAGCATAAGCAGCGACAGGGTTAAGAGTTTAGGAGGCAAGCATGGCTCGTATTGCTGGTGTTGACCTGCCGCGCGACAAGCGGGTTGAAGTGGCACTAACGTACATCTTTGGTATTGGCCCTTCAATCAGCAGAGAAATCCTGGGTGTCACCAGCGTGAACCCAGACACGCGGGTCAAGGATTTGTCGGAAGCTGAAGTGGCCCGCCTGCGCGAGGTCATTGACCGCAACTACCGCGTCGAGGGTGACTTACGACGCGAGATCAGTTTGAACATCAAGCGCCTGCAGGAAATCGGATCCTACCGGGGACTACGGCACCGCCGCAGTTTGCCGGTGCGTGGTCAGCGTACGCGCACGAACGCCCGCACCAAGCGTGGCGCGCGCAAGACCGTGGCTGGCAAGCGCCGTTCGAAGGCCAAGAAGTAATAGCAACGTGCTCCACGCGGCAGCCTGGCTGCATGCGAGGGAGCGCGTGGCGCGATCAGTCTGGTTGCGCGACGGGATGGATTTTCTACCGGTGTTGGCGGCCAGCCTGCGGGCTGGCGCTAAAGTCTTAAGAAGGAGTTATCATGCCACCACGAGTTGCACGACGTGAACCGCGCCGCGGCGCCGCTCGACGTGAAAAGAAGATGGTGCCGGTGGGCGCCGTGCACGTTCAGTCTACGTTTAACAATACCATCATTACCATCACCGATCCTCAAGGCAATACCGTGACCTGGAGCAGCGCCGGATTGGCCGGCTTCAAAGGCTCGCGCAAGAGCACGCCTTTTGCCGCGACGCTGGCTGCGCAGCAGGCTGGTAAGAGCGCGATGGATATGGGGATGCGAGAGGTGGACGTGTTTGTGAAAGGCCCTGGCCCAGGGCGTGAGGCGGCAGTCCGCTCGATTCAGTCTGCGGGCCTGCGTGTGCGCACAATTACCGATGTGACGCCTCTACCCCACAATGGGTGTCGGCCGCCGAAGAAGCGTCGAGTCTAGCGAACGATAAAAAGCGTTCGGTTGACAAGGAGGACGGGCTACCGTATGCTTGTAAACTTGTCCCGGGCCCACGCTGCCCTCTGACTGCAGGTCGAGGCGCGTGATTGATTTTGGAGGAGAAACGATGGCGAGATATACGGACCCAGTTTGCAGATTGTGTCGAGCTGAAGGTCAAAAGTTGTTTTTGAAGGGCGAACGTTGTTTGACGCCCAAATGCGCAGTGGAGCGCCGCCCCTATGTGCCGGGTATGCATGGCCCCAAGGGCGGTTTCAAGCGCAAGGTGTCTGACTACAACCGCCAGCTGCGTGAAAAACAAAAGGCGCGCCGAATTTACGGCGTCATGGAGCGGCAGTTCCGCCGCTATTTCTCAACTGCCAGCCGGGCCAAAGGCCTGACCGGCACGACCCTGTTGACCCTACTGGAGTCACGTCTCGATAACGTGGTTTATCGCCTGGGATTTGCCGATTCACGCGCCCAGGCCCGCCAGTTGGTGCGCCATGGTCACTTTGCCGTGAATAATCAAAAGACAGACATTCCGTCCTTCTTGGTAAAACCGGGCGATGTGGTCGCGGTACGCGACAGCAGCCGCAATAATGTCTATTTCAAGAGTCTCGGCGACTACTTGCATGATCGCAGCACCCCGGCGTGGCTGAGCCGCGACACGGCTGCCATGTCGGGTCGTGTGATCGAACTGCCTGGCCGCCTTGACATTGATGCGCAACTGAACGAACAGTTGATCGTTGAGTTCTACAGCCGGTAGACGATTGCATCGTGAATGTGGGTCATTTCTGTTGCGCGCGCTCGGCGCCGCGGCAATTCCGGCTTGACCGATGTTTTACGTCAATCGCACGATGCAAGGAGGTAGTAACTTGTCAAGTGTAATGCTGCCGAAAATCGAATGTGAAGCAAGCGCGCAGAACTACGGTCGCTTTGTCATTAGCCCGCTCGAAAGCGGGCATGGCACGACCCTGGGCAACGCGCTGCGCCGCGTTCTGCTTTCTTCATTGACTGGCGCGGCCGTTACTTCGATTCGAATTACGGGCGTACATCATGAGTTTCAGGATATTCCTCACGTGCGCGAGGATATGACGGCGCTGCTTCTGAACGTGAAGCAGATTCGTCTGAAATGCGACTCAGACGAGCCGCAGCGCCTGCACGTAGAGGTTACCGGCGAAGGGATTATCACCGCGGGCGACCTGGTATGCCCCGTCGGTGTTGAAGTGATTAACCCGGAGTTGTACCTGCTGACGGCTGACTCCGAACAAGCTGAGCTAGATATCGAGATGGTGGTCCAGCGCGGGAAGGGCTATTCGCCGTCTGAGGATCGCACCAAGCTGCCGCTTGGCGAGATTCCGGTGGATTCGATCTTCAGCCCGGTGCGCAAGTCGAACTATACCGTTGAGCGCACACGCGTGGGCCAGCAAACTGACTATGATAAACTGACGATTGAAATCTGGACAGATGGCACCATCACACCGAAGGCCGCGCTGAGCGAAAGCGCGCGCATTTTGGTGCAGCATTTTTCGTTGATTGTGGGCGTGGATGCGAGCCTGGCTGACCTTCCCAAGAAGGACGAGGATGGCATCCCTGATCGCCTCTACGAAACCGCCATCGAAGACCTGGAACTGACCGTGCGCGCGTACAATTGCCTGAAGCGCGCGGGCATTACCAAGGTCGGCGAAGTGCTGGAGCGGTTACAGCAGGGTGAAGAGGAAATTCTCGCCATCCGCAACTTCGGCCGCAAATCGCTCGATGAGTTGCTGGAACGCCTGGAGCAGAAGGGCTTCTTGTCCGCCATTCGTTTTGAGCGGCGAACGCCCGAAG
>JBGAVB010000170.1:0-6032 GCA_044228345.1 Anaerolineae bacterium
CGAGCGCGATCTCCTGCGCGCCGCTCGGCCACCGCACGCGCAACGAGGGCGCGACGCGCTTCGGGATGTCGATGCCTTCAAAGCCCTCAAAGCGGACGCGCACGCTCACGGCGCGACCGTCGCCCTCCGCCGACGGCTCGACCGCAGCCTGCGCGTGCGGCGCCCGGCAAGATCGTCTTTCAAGAGAGCAACGGCGGCTCCATCTACCTGGTCAACGCCGATGGCAGCGGCCTGCGCCGTTTGACCGACGGCTTTGACCCGGCGCTGGCGCCCGATGGACAGCGTGTGGCTTTTACGCGCTGGAACGAGCCGCGTGGAGTCTGGATTTACGATCTGCGGACGAACGAGGAATACCTGGTGGTGCATGCCAACGGCGCACGCGCCCCGACATGGTCGCCTGACAGCGGCGAGCTGGCTTTCTCGTGGTGGCGCAAGACGATTCCGGGGCGCCAGGTCTGTATTGGCGGTTTCTGTTTTGACATTCCGCCCGAAGACTATAACGGCCTGGCGGTGGTGCGTGTGGATGAAAAGGTTCTGCGCGACCTGCCGGCCAGCCAGACGGTTCAGTCCCCAGCGTGGGAGCCAAGCGGCCAGCGCATCGTTTACCGGGGCAAGCAGGGCCTGAAATCAACCGCGCCAGGCAGCGCGGACGCGCGTGAAGATGTGCTGACAACGAGCGCCTTCCAGGAATCTCCAGCCTGGAGCCCAGACGGTCAGCGGTTGCTGGTGCAGGTGCGCCTTCACGATCATCGCGACATTTTTGTGCTGGATCGCGACGGCCGCACCATCGCACGCTTGACGGTCAATGATCCGCTGGCCGACCGCGCGCCCAACAACGTAGCCCCGGCCTGGTCGCCTGATGGGCGCCAGGTCATCTTTTTGAGCGATCGCGCCGGCTCCTGGCAGGTGTACGTCATGGAAGCGGATGGGTCGAACCCGCGCCTCTTCCTGCCGGCCGTGTTCGGCCAGATCGCGTTCCGTTACGATTTTGCCGCTGAGCGTATGTTCGACTGGAAACGCTGAGCGAAGACTGTTGGGGCCAGGTTTGAACTGGAGACAGCGCATGTGATGGAGCTTGAGACAATCCGCATCCTCGGCGGGCCATTTGTGATGGGGTGGAATCAAGGCGCGCCCGAAGAGCGTCCCGCGCATGTCGTGCACGTGGAGACCTTCTGCCTGGGGCGTACGCCGGTGACGAACCAGGATTTTCTGGCCTTTTTGGCGGCTGACGCCTACCGTCAGGAGGACTTCTGGCTGCCCGACGGCTGGCAGTGGATACAGCAGAAGCAGATTCGTGCACCCGCTTTCTGGGGTCATCCCCACTTTGGCCGACCTGAGCAGCCAGTCGTCGGCGTCACCTGGTACGAGGCCATGGCCTTTGCGACGTGGTTGGCCGCAGAAACCGGTCAGCCGTGGCGCTTGCCCAGCGAAGCAGAATGGGAAAAAGCGGCGCGCGGCGCGGATGAGCGGCTGTGGCCGTGGGGCAATCAATTCGACGTGACGCGCGCCAATGTCGCAGACAGCGGCTTGGGCGCGACCAACGCCGTGATGGCCTTTCCGCAGGGCGCGACGCCCGATGGTCTGCTCGACATGGCCGGCAATGTGTGGGAATGGACCGTGAGTCGCTGGGGCCGCGCCTGGCAGAGCCTGGAGTATCACTATCCTTACGCGGCCACGGACGGCCGCGAAGACCTCCAGGGTCGTTTTGCCCGCGTCATGCGCGGCGGCTCCTGGTTCGACCGTTGGCAGGAGAGCCGGGCCACCAAACGCGGCCGTTTCCTGCCCGGGTCGCGGGCCAGCAACATCGGCTTTCGGTTGGCTGCCGATGGCGGCCCGGTCCGCTAACGGGGCATTGCGCGGCGTTGACTGGCAGCCAATGCGCCGGCCAAAATACCGAGCAGCAGCGCCGCGCGCCATGAACTCGTCAGCCAGGGGTAGTTGTCGAACAGGCCGCACACGAACAGCGCCAACCAGCAGGCGGCGGTTGTATCGAACAAGAGCGACGCCCAGGCGTCTGGCCGCGCAGACGACCGCCTGAGGCCGACCAACCAGGCCCCGTTGAGCCACAGCCACAACAATCCGCCGCTCACACCCAGTTCGGCGGCGGCCAACAGCGGCGCGCTGTGGACAACGGGCGCGGCTGAACCAGGCGCCAGCATAACCGCATACAAGCCACTGCCCACGCCCAGCAGCCAGTGCTCACGAATCAGACCCGTCGCCACGACCAGCCCGCTCACCCGTTCGCTGATGGAACGGGCTTCGAGCGGACTGGTCAGATCAAAGAAACGCGCCCAGAGGAGATCAGGCTGACGCCATGCGAAGACGAGCACGGCCATCAGCATCCCCAACAGCAGCCAGCGGCTGCGATGCCAGGCCTGGCGCCGCCGCCAACAGAGCCAGGCCGCGCCGATCACAAAGCCCAGCCAGGCCGCGCGTGAAAAACTGACCAGCAGCCCCATCAATCCGACCGCGCCCACCACCAGCCAGGCCGCGCGGCTGACTGGCGGCGATACGCGCGGCCAGGGCGCGTCTGCCAGCCATCCGGCCATGATCCACAGCAGGCCAATGCTGAGCAGACCGCCCAGCACATTGGGATGCGCGGTGAGGCCATAAGCGCGCAAGCGATGTTGGCCTTCCGGCCCAACCACGCTGGTGGCTTCGACGCGCGGATCGAGCGCCATCTCGCCCAAGAAAGCGAGATGGGCTGAATCCTGACGCACAAACTGCACGACGCCGACAGCGCCTTGAACCAGGACGATGAGGGCAAAGAGCAGCGGGAGCCAGCGCATGGCATGCGCGGCCGGCGCGTGGGCCAGCCAGAACGTCAGCAGCCAAAAAAAGCCAATGCCGATGACAATGATCAGGGCAACGCCGGGCGCTGCGGCGGGTCGCAGACACAGCAGCGTCGCCGCGCCCAGGCCGATGACCGGCAGCAGCACCGGCCAGCCGTCGTGCCAGGCCAGGCCGCGGGACTGATCGCGCGGCTGCGCGCGCTTCATCCACGCGGCCACCCGCAGCAATACTGCCAGCACTGGCAGGAGCGCCAGGACGCCCACCTGCGCCGGCCGCCCCGCCAGGTTGGCGACAATTATCGGCCACCAGGTGAATGGCCCCTGGCGCCAGGCTGGCGCGAGAAAGGTCAGCACCAGAAAGAGCGTCAGCAGGATATCGGCTGCCGCCAGAAGCCGCGCCGGCGTTTGACGGTGAGCGACCAGGCTCACGGGCGCGGCTGGCGTTGGTAGAACATGCGTGGGTGACGCCTCGATGCTCATGCTGCCATGACCTGGCGGTAGAGAGCGGCGGTTTCGGCCGCCGCGCGCGGCCAGGAGAATTCAGTCGCGCGCGCGAGGCCGCGCTGCCGCTGCGAGGCGCGCAGATCGGCATCGGTCAGCAGGGCGTACAGTCCCTCTGCCAGCGCCTGGCTTTCGAGCGGGTTGACCAGGGTGGCGGCGCCGCCGGCAATTTCGGCTGGCGCGGAGCAGTTAGAAGTCAGCACGGGCGCGCCGCACGCCATAGCCTCGATAATCGGCAAACCGAAGCCCTCATAGAGAGATGGAAATACGAAAACGGTCGCCAGGTTGAGGAGCGCAGCCAGGTCCGCGGTAGGCACATAGCCAATAAAGCGCACCGCTTGCTGCATCCCCGTGTGTTCAATGGCCGCCATCAAGGAATGGTAAGGCAGCGGCCCCCACTGACCAGCGATCAGAAGCGGGACGCGCAAGCCCCGGCTGTGCACCCCAGCCAGCGCTTCCACCAGGCGCACCAGGTTCTTACGCGGCTCCACTGTGCCCGCGTACAGCATGAAGGTGTCGGGCAGCGCATAACGTGCACGCGCCGAGGCCAGCGCAGCCGCATCGTGCAGTTGACGAAACTGCGGCGCGGCGGCTTCATAGATCACGTGGACAGACGCAGCCGGTACGCCTAACACGCGCAGGATGTCCGCTTTGGCGCTGGCGCTGACGGTGATGATCGCTTGCGCCCGGCGTGCGGATGGTTTGATCAAAGGACGCGCCAGGAGCAAGCTGCGCGGTCGGTGGTAGTGCGGCAACAGGAAGAGCGACATATCATGAATGGTGACGATCAAACGGCCGCCAGCCGCCAACGGGAGGAGAGAATTGGTGAAATGGCAAAGGTCGAGATTGAGGCGGCGTAACCAGAACGGCAGGGCAATCTGCAGCCATAGGGGACGCAGCGGCATGAAAGGGCCGCGCGGGCCTCGTGTGCGCGCCACGGCGCCGTGCAGGGCGGGCCACAAGTGTGATGGCTGGCGATTGCTCAACAGCTCATAATGCCAGGGGTCCTCACGCTGCACAAGATGGGCCAGGAGATGCGTGGAATAGTAGCCAACGCCGGTCATCTGACCTTCCAGGGTGGTGACGTCATAGCCGATATGCATCAGGTTGCCGTTCCTCGATCTCTGTGATACAGGCTGCCAGGCTGCCGATTGCCATCCACCACAGGAGGTAGGTAGGGGTGAACTCCAGGAAATAGTCGAAGATCCCGTGCACGAGAAAAACCATCACCGTCGCGGAGAGACAGAGCAGCCACGCTAGATCGTGTTCGGCAAAAGTCGCGGCGTCACGAATGGCTGTCGAGGCTGGCAGGCGCTGCAGCACCTTGAATACGCGCCGCGCCAGGCCAACAAGCAGCCAGGCAAAAGCGATCGCGCCCGCGAGGCCCAATGTCGCCAGGATTTCCACGTAGAGGCTGTTGCTGTGCAGCGCGGGCGGCTGCCCCACTGGGCGCCAATCCGCCAGGCCCAGGGCGTCGCCCCACAGAAAACGGAAATTGTCCGGGCCGACACCGAGCCAGGGATGTTCACGCCACAGCCGCCAGGCGGCCTTCCACAACGTCGTACGCGCCACCTGGCCGCGATTCTGGGCTGACGTCAGCGCGCTGGCGGGCAGAGGGGGCGGCAGCGGCTGCACGGGCAGCGGTCCATCGCCTGCAATGACCTCCACGGCGGTATGCCCCAGGGCGACTCCGCGTGTGGAAAACCAGGCGACATGATTTTGCAGCAAGTCCCAGGCCAGGACATAGCGCCCAGGCTGCGCAGGCGCCAAGACATAGGCTGACACCAAAGTAGATGCGCCGGGAGACACGTCGCCGGGCAGAACCGTGCGGTCGCCCTCGAACCAGAGGATTGTCTCTTGGGCCGCGTCCAGCCAATGGTAGCTGAGCAAGATGGGCTCTGCGCCGCTGGCGAGCCAGGGCAGCCGCCCTTGATTCGTAATGCGCACCAGCGTCTGCGTGCGTTGACCGGCGACCAGGGTAAGGCGGGCTGGCGCGGCGTACTCGGCCTGCATCACGCCGGTTTCCACTTCACGCTGCAGGCGCGCCTGCTGCACCGGGCTGAGCGCGAGCTGGATGCCCGCCAACAGCAAGACGATCATGAAAGCGGCGCCGGCGGCGCGGGGCAACGACGAAGGCCTTGGCCGAGGCATGTCAGGCGGGCGTTGGCGCATGCGGCGCTGAATCCACCAACTGGCGATCAAGAGCAGGCCGATCGTTGCCAGAATGGCGATCAAACCGCCGCGGCTGGCTGTCAGAACCAATGCACCGCTGATGGTCACGATGGCTAGGGCGATGAGAGCCTGGCGGCCGCGCGGCCGTGTCGTCGCCCACAGGGCGATGAGCAGCACCAGGGCTGCTTCCCACGCCTGCGCGGCGATATTGGCGTAGGCAAATGAGCCGCTCGCGCGGATGGCGCCAGCCACGCGCGTGGTCTGCAGCTTGAATGCGGTCAGCCACGGGACGGTCAGCGTGGGCCAAAAAACCTCCGCGCAGCCCAAGATCGCCGCGCCCACGGCGCCGAGCGCAAAGGCCCAGGCGAGCGATCGCATACGCGCCGCGAAGCGCGTGGCGCCTGAATTCAGGAGCAGATCGTACGCCATCAGCCCGCTGGCGACTCCCGCCAGACTGCGCAGCGAGAACTTGAGCGCGGCGGCCCGTTCGGCCGGCGCCAGCAGGGCTGACGCCATGAGAACCAACGCCCACGCGAGGAGCGGTCGCCACAACCAGGGCGGCCAACG